>JANJWE010000187.1 GCA_024709705.1 Flavobacterium sp.
GTACAACCCAAAGAAACTTTATTTGGAATAGCCAAAAAATCCGGAATTACTGTAGAGCAATTACTATCAAAAAATCCAAATTTATCTGAAGGCTTAAAAGCGGGTTCAATTATCAAAGTTCCTTCAAATACTGAAAGCCATGT
Source organism: Flavobacterium sp. (assembly GCA_024709705.1). GTDB lineage: Bacteria > Bacteroidota > Bacteroidia > Flavobacteriales > Flavobacteriaceae > Flavobacterium. Next base: position 144 of record JANJWE010000187.1, read on the forward strand.
TCAGCCTTTGGTTGCCAAAACATCTTCAAAAACAAATTCATATTCAGATTTACTTTCAAAATCAAAACCAAGCGTTTCTAAAACAATTACCTTTATTTTATCAAAACAAACTACAAACACTCCTGATTTTGAAACCTATGTAAAAAATTCAAATTCTACTGATTCTGAAATAGAGTTTTATAAAGGTGCTTTATACGCCATAGATTCTCTTAGGAAGCTTAATTTTGAAATAAATATAGATTTTCAAGATGTTTCACAGATAACAATTCCATCAAAAAAAGAGAATAAGACTTTTAATTCAAACATTGTTTTTAACTTTTCTGATGCGAATGTCCCCCAATTTGTTATAGATTTTTGTCTGAAAAATAATGTGCCGATGGTAACTCGAACAACGAAAGAAAATGAAAAAGGAAGAGGAAATTTTGTAGCCCTCCCCGGCCAGGAAGAAATGAATCGAGTTATGTTTGATTTTTTAAATACCGAAAATGCAAATATCATAGTTGTAAATGAATTTGAAAGTTCATTAAATCCCTTAAATGGAGTAGCAAATTTTTCAAATCTTCAAATGATTCAAACCAGTGATAAGGGTATTTTGGATACCGATTTAGTAAGGTCTAAATTATCCAAAAATTTAAAAAATTATGTTGTGTTAAATTCAGAAAGAGTAGGTACTGTATTAAATACCACCACTTTTTTACTGCAAGAATCCACGGTTTACCCATTACAATTGGTGCTTCTACAACCAATAGATCAATTTTTAAATGAAAATTATTCGGCAAACCGATTCAAAGCTTTAAATACTTTATATCCTGTTGTAAATCAATCGAATCCAGAGGAAATTAAAGGATTTCAAAACCAATATTTCAAGAAACATAAAACAACAGCCAATGTCAATTTTATTGCAGGATTTGATGTTACATATGACGCCTTAATTCGGTTGTATCAAGATTTATCGTTTGAAACTGTAATTAAAGATTATCAAACCAAGGGTCTGATGTATCAATTTTGGTTTAAGAAAAACAACAATTTAAATTATTCGAATCATGGAGTAAAAATTGAACAATTTTCTACTTCTACAGATTAATAACACTATTAATAGATTTTCCAAATTTATGGAATCACAAATTGCAGATATAAAAAACATAATTTCGCTACGTACACTTAAAAAAATTCTTTTTTTAGGAATCTTTTTCTCTACATTTATTGGTATTGCCCAATGCCCCACTGTAACGAATACTTCACAATCATTTTGCGATATACAATCTCCAACGGTTTCCAATTTGCAGGCCATTAATAATGGGGGAGGGATTCGTTGGTTTGCAACAGAAACGTCTACAGTTCCTCTTTTACCCTCAGCAGGTTTGGTAAATGGCGAAGATTATTTTGCAGATTCTAATGGAGGAAATTGTGGTACTCGTGTACGGGTAGTTGTTACCATATATGGCCCACCAAGCGGACTCAATTTTCAAGGACGTTGTGTCGATTTCCCGGAACAAGCTACTGTAGCCACTTTGGTAGCAAGTGGAAATAATGTTCAATGGTATAATGTTCCAAATGGAGGTACTCCGCTTCCGCTTTCTACAGTTTTAGTGCCCAATACCATTTATTATGCCAATCAGGAAAATCCAGATACCGGTTGTAGAACATCTCGATTGTCAGTTTTTGTCACTGTAGGTGTTGTACCTGTGCCTTTGGGACCAAAAGTGCAACTTTTTTGTGAAGATCCCTCTAATCCTCCAACAGTAGCCGATTTGGTAGCGACTGGAAATAATAATTGGTACTCAACTTCTACCTCTGCATTACCTTTAGAATTAGACACTCCTTTAATTGATGGACAGTTTTATTATGCTACAACCGTTGATCCGCCTTGTGAAAGTGAAGAAAGACTTGAAGTTTTGGTCACTATTCAACCTAGAAATAATGCGGGAGGAAGTGCAATTGTTCAATTTTGTGAAACAGAATTAATCACTTTGCCTAATATCAACTTAATCGATTATGTAACGGGTTCACCTTTTAATACAGGCGTTTGGTCTGGTCCTTTCACAACTTCAAATGGAAGTTCAGGTACATTAGATTTATCCTTAATACCACCTAATACTGGACCTTATGTTTTTACGTATACGGTTAATAGCTCTTCTGAATGTCCTTCTGAATCGTCCACCGTTACCGTTAGTTTGGTAAGTCCACCCAATGCTGGAAGCATTGGTACGTTAACGGTATGTGAGAGTGGAGCTTCGGTAGATTTATTTACGAGTTTACAAGGCACCCCCGATGTAGGCGGGGTTTGGTCACCGGCCTTGGCAAGTGGCAGTGGTATATTCAATCCGAGTGTTGACCCACAAGGGGTTTACACCTATACCGTAAGTGGAACATCACCCTGTTTGGAACAAACCGCCACGGTAACCGTAACAGTAGTTGCAGAGCCTGATGCGGGTATTTCAAATAGTATTACTTTGTGTGATAATGGAGCCCCGGTAGATTTATTTACGAGTTTACAAGGCACCCCCGATGCAGGTGGGGTATGGTCACCGGCCTTGGCTAGTGGCAGTGGCATATTCAATCCGAGTGTTGACCCGCAAGGGGTTTACACCTATACGGTAAGTGGCACATCTCCTTGTACAAGTCAAAGCAGTACCGTTACCGTTAGTTTGGTAAGTCCACCCAATGCAGGAAGCAATGGTACGTTAACGGCATGTGAGAGTGGAGCTTCGGTAGATTTATTTACGAGTTTACAAGGCACCCCCGATGTAGGCGGGGTTTGGTCACCGGCCTTGGCTAGTGGCAGTGGTATATTCAATCCGAGTGTTGACCCACAAGGGGTTTACACCTATACGGTAAGTGGCACATCACCTTGTTTGGAACAAACCGCCACGGTAACCGTAACAGTAGTTGCAGAGCCTGATGCGGGTAATTTCACCGGAGAACAAACTTACTGTAGAAGCATTTCGAGTTTAGATTTATTCCTTTTATTAGATGGATCACAACAGACCGGAGGTATTTGGACTAATAGTAATGGTGATACTGTACAAAACCCAGTAAGTTTTGACACTCTCATTTCAGGAGTAAATATATTTACATACACGGTTCAAAACCAATGCGGAAATGCAAATGAATCTGTTCAATTCATTTTGGAAGATGGGCCTCAATTAGTTTTAGAAGATATTTCAATAGTTTCACCTTTTTGCCAAGGTAATTCTGCTTTAGTAAGTGTGTTTAATTTACCCAATGGAAATTATACTATTACTTATAGTATATTCGGTGCCAATAATTCATCTGATCAAACCCTTTCTTTTACATCAAATGAAGGTGAAGCACAATTTACAATTGATGCATCATTGATTCCAAATTCAGGAATCTCTCAAGTTACTATTTTAACTCTAATTTCTGTTTCAAATGGATGTTCAACTTCATTTTCAGATTATAACATTTCATTTACAGTATTACCATTACCACAAATTGATGCCACTTCTATTCAGATTCCTCAGGTATGTTTGGGTGAAAATGTCTTAGTAACAATATCTAATGCTACAGGGTTGGTAAACGGTGTTTATCAAATAGTTTATAGTATTCCGGGAGCAAGTCCGGTGACAGGAAGTGCTTCTGATATAGTAGTTGAAAATGGTCAAGCTAGTTTTACAATTCCGGGAACAATATTTACAATTGCCGGAACTTATAATTTGTCAATTGTTTCAATAAATAATACTGCTTCAGGTTGTATTAATCTGAATGTTGGAGTTACAAAAGAATTTATAATTCTACCTTTGCCTACCATTTCAGAAATTCAACCCGTTGCGTCTTCTGTGTGTTTAAATACTGAGGGTATTGTTACATTTTCAGGAGTTACTAATTTATCCAACGGAACCTACGCTGTTACATATCAAATTTCGGGAGTGGTTAATGCAAATGTTCAGTCAGATGTACTTATTACAAATGGTAATGGTACTTTAAATATTCCCGCCAATTTATTAAATGCAACTGGACAAATTACTATAGCTATAGCCCAACTGAACTCTCAAACCCCCGGTGATTGTGGTATTTCTGGTTATACTTTTTTACCGGTTTCAATAGTTTTAGAAAATGTTCCAACTCCGGAAATTAATACTACTACTGTTGAATTTTGTGAAAGTGATGCAGCAACAGTTTCTAATTTGAATGACCTAATTACTTCAAATGAAACTATAATTTGGTACGATTCAGCTTTGAATGGTAATGCTTTATCAAGTTCACACCCCTTAGAGAATGGAATGACTTATTATGCAAGTATTCGCAATAATTTGGGTTGTGAAAGTATAATTAGATTGGAAGTACCGGTAACGATTTCAGATTGCCAATTACCGGATATCGTAATACCGGATGGCTTTTCACCAAACGGAGATGGAATTAATGATGCTTTTGAAATTAAAAATATTCGAACGCTTTATCCCAATTACACTATAGAAATTTACAATCGTTATGGTGCTATCTTATATAAAGGAAATAAAGATAAACCCGATTGGGATGGTTCTTCTTCAAATGGAATTCAAATGGGAGGGAATCAGTTACCGGTGGGCGTTTATTTCTTTATATTGAATTTTAATGATAGCGTTCGAAAACCGTTACAAGGGAGATTGTATTTGAGTAGATAATATGTTACTAAAAATGAAAAACCAAATTAAAATATATTTTGTGTTAATCTTGATAATCCAAACAAGATTTATTATGTTGGCACAACAAGACCCACATTATACCCAATACATGTATAATATGAGCGTTATCAATCCCGCTTATGCTACAGATAATCCCGAGCAGTTTTCTTTTGGAGCTTTATACAGAGCACAATGGGTAGGTTCTGTTGGTGGCCCTACAACAGGTACCTTTTTTGGGCATACTGTTTTGGGTAAAAATGTTGAAACCGGACTCTCAATTGTACACGATGAAATTGGTGATGTGGTCAAACAAACTTCAACTTTTGTAGATTTTTCTTATACTATTCGATGGAATGAAAATTCAAAATTGGCTCTTGGAATAAAGGGTGGAGCCACTTTTTTTAGTACCAATTTCAATGGTTTTGTATATTCTGATGAATTGCCAGATCCCGCTTTTGCATCCAATTTAACCCGTACCTTTCCCAATATAGGTGTTGGTGCTTATTATTTTGGAGAAAATTATTATGTGGGTTTGTCAGCACCCAATCTTTTGGAAACCAAACATCTGGAGCGTCAGGATGGAATTATAGCAACTGGAGTAGAATCTATTCACTATTTCTTCACAGGTGGTTATGTTTTCAATTTGAATTCGAATCTAAAATACAAGCCGGCTTTTATGGTTAAGGCGGTTGCCGGGGCCCCGATTTCTTTTGATTTTACTTCTAATTTTTTGATAAACGAAGTTTTCGAAATAGGAGCTGGGTATCGTTTTGGCGATGCTGTTTCAGGTTTAGTAAATTTCAAAATATCACCTGCTCTCCGAATTGGTTATGCTTATGATTATACCGTAACAAATTTGGGTCGATTTAATACCGGTTCACATGAAATTATGGTTCTGTTCGATATCAATAAAACCAAAACGGGTCGTGGTTATGATAAATCACCCAGATTTTTCTAAGGATTTGATTATGAAAAAACAAACGCTTACTTTATTTTTTTTAGTTTCCTTTTTTGTGAGTTGGAGTCAAAAGCCATCTGAAAAAAAAGCAAACGAGTTGTTTGCAAATAGAGCCTATGTTGAGGCCGCCAAAATGTACGAAAGTTTGCAGCCTTCAAAAAATATATTGCAAAACCTAGCCGATAGTTATTATTTTAATTCCGAAATGAAGTTTGCGTCAAAACACTATGCCCAACTTTATTTTACTTACAAAGACAGTTTAAAACCCGAGTATCTTTTTAGATATGCTCATGCATTAAAGGGAATTGGCGATTATGAAAAAGCAGATGTGATAATGAGTTCCTATTTGAATTACAACGTTAACACACAGAAATTTAAAGAGCATTTGGTAAATATTATTCCCTTTAATTACGAATGTAAATCGATGCAAAAAAATGGATTAGGCGATTTTGGAATTTCCATTTTTGGAGACAAGGTTGTTTTTGCATCTACCCGTAATACCAAAAGTAAAATTTACAAATGGAATGAAAAACCTTATTTGGATTTGTTTCAAGCCCAAGTAACTAAAGAGGGAAATTTGGAAAATATTGTTCCTTTTTCAGATAAAATTAATTCTCCTACCCATGAAAGTTCGGCCACTTTTTCCAGCGATGGAAAGATAATGTATTTTTCAAGGACTAATTCAAAGATGGTTGAAGTAGGAAATGAAAAATTTGCTTCAGTTAAAATATATAAAGCGGAATGGGTTGACTCAAAATGGGATAATGTAACCGAATTACCTTTTTCCAGTGATGAATTTTCATGTCAACATCCGGTGTTGAGTCCGGATAATAAAAGATTGTTCTTTTCGAGTGACAGACCCGGTTCTTTGGGTTCATTTGATATTTATTATGTAGATGTACATGATGACGGAACATACAGTGAGCCTATAAATTTAGGCGAAACAATCAATACCAAGCATAGAGAGCAATTTCCATTTGTAGATGTAGATGAAACTTTATATTTTTCATCAGATGGACATCAAGGTTTAGGAGGACTCGATGTATTCATGTCTAAATTATACAATAACGTTTATGCTAAACCGCTCAATTTGGGTGAAACTTTAAATTCCGGTATGGATGATTTTGCATTTGTGGTTGTCCCAAATGAAAATATTGGATATTTCTCTTCAAACCGAAAAGGTCAAGATAATCTCTACACCTTTACCAGAAAAGAAAACGAGAGAAAATTTGCTGTAGAAGGTGAAGTACGCGACAAAAACACAAAGCAATTACTACCAGGTACAACTGTGACTTTGTATGACATGAACGACAAATTAGTAGGTCAACTCATAGTTGGTGAAAACGCCGATTATATCTTTAATTCTGAGCCAAATACAAAATATAAAATGGTTGCAGAACGTGATTTTTACGATTCAAAAACGGAGTATTTTGAAACTACAGACGATGGTAGAGTTCGCTTTGTGATTGAACTCGAAATTGAATCGTACGACGATGCAGAAGAAATTATTGTAACCAAGCCTGATGGATTAGTTTATATTCAACTGGAAAATATTTACTTTGATTTGAATAAATGGGATATCAAAGAAGAGGCTGCTCGAACTTTGGACGTTTTGGTTGCCATTATGAAAAAGTATCCACGAATGGAAATTGAATTGGGAGCTCATACCGATTCTCGTGCATCGGATGCTTACAACTTGAGACTCTCAAATGATAGAGCCGGAGCTGCACTTGAATATTTAGTATCCAAGGGAATCAATCGAAATCGTATGAGGTCTAAAGGGTATGGTGAAAGAGTGCCTTTAATAAAATGTGGAGATAGCTGTACCGAAGTGGAACATTCTATTAACCGACGTTGTGAATTTATTATTTTAAAGTAATTATTTTACAATTAAGTCATATTTA
>JANJWE010000221.1 GCA_024709705.1 Flavobacterium sp.
ACTTCACTATCTTCTTCATCTGTATTCATATGGCTTCCGAATGCTTCATTGGGAGAAGGTAAATTTTTGGTTATAAATGGAGTATCGTCAGAATTCATACGAGAGGGCAAATCACTAAACCCACTACTGAAATCATCCAAATTATCAAACTTACCTAAACTACCAATAAATTTCAGTCGAATATTTTCCAATCCTCCATTTCTGTGTTTGGCAATAATAAATTCGGCTTGACCTTCAGTTGGAGAACGTTCATCATCATCCCATTCGTCTATTTTATAATATTCGGGTCGGTAAATAAACGAAACGATATCGGCATCTTGCTCAATGGCTCCTGATTCACGTAAATCGGACAACAAAGGTCTCTTACTGGAACCTCTGGTTTCCACAGCACGGGAAAGCTGTGATAATGCAATCACGGGAATGTTTAATTCTTTGGCAAGAGCTTTTAAGTTTCTCGAAATGGTTGAAATCTCTTGCTCTCTGTTTCCTCCGCCTTTTCCACCACCACCGGCTGTCATCAATTGTAAATAATCGACAATAATTAGTTTAATACCATGTTGAGAAGACAACCTTCTGGCTTTGGCTCGCAAATCGAAAATAGACAATGAAGGAGTATCATCAATATAAAGTGGAGCTTTCTCTAAATTTTTAACTTTAACACTCAATTGTTCCCACTCATGCTTTTCAAGTTTTCCGGTTCGAAGTTTCTCTGAAGATAATCCGGTTTCAGAAGAAATCAAACGGGTAATTAACTGAACGGATGACATCTCCAAGGAGAAAACGGCAACCGGTTGAGCAAAATCGATGGCCATGTTTCGTGCCATAGATAATACAAAGGCCGTTTTACCCATACCGGGACGGGCAGCAATAATAATTAAATCACTAGGTTGCCAACCTGAAGTAACTTTATCTAGTTTCTCAAATCCGGTTGCTACACCGCTAAGTCCCTCTTTATTGGCTATCTCTTCAATTCTTTTTTTGGCTTGGATAACCAAACTTTGAGCCGTTTCTGAACTCCTTTTGATATTACCTTGCGTTACTTCGTATAATTTAGATTCGGCCTTGTCTAATAAATCAAATACATCGGTAGTTTCATCGTAAGATTCTTCAATAATTTCTGAAGATATTTTAATTAAGCTACGTTGGATGAATTTTTGTAAAATAATTCTAGAATGAAACTCGATGTGAGCCGAGGATGAAATTTTTTGAGTAAGTTGAATGAGATAAAAATCACCTCCTACCAACTCTAATTTTCCATTTCTTTTTAATTGAGCCGAAACCGTTAATAAGTCAATCGGTTGGGTATCGGTAAACAACTGCACTATAGCTTCAAAAATATATTTGTGAGCTTCTTTATAAAAGGCGTCCGGTTGTAAAATATCAATTACTTCATCAACCCCTTTTTTATCAATCATCATGGCTCCCAACACCGCTTCTTCAAGGTCAAGAGCTTGTGGTGGCAGCTTTCCTTTTTCCAAACTAATAAGAGTAGATTTATCTACCTTAATGGGGTTAATATTTCTCAAATTTTCCATAGGGCTAAAGTAACATAAATATAAAAAAAAGCGACATTGAGTTGTTAATAAAAGGATGTTGACAACTCTCCTTCAATTGTTAATAACACAAAAAAAATCCGAAGTGTAAAGGCTTCGGATTAAAATAAGATTATGTAAGAATTATTCTTTAAACTCACCCATTTTACTGTATTTATCCATCCTTTGGGCAACTAATTCCTCTGTTGATAAATCTTTTAATTCATTAAACCCTTTGATAACATATTGTTCTACCGTTTTAAAAGTGGTTTCTCTATCATAATGAGCTCCCCCAAGAGGTTCCGGTATAATTTCATCAATTAATTTTTGTTTTTTCATATCGTAGGAAGTAAGCTTCAAAGCTTCGGCAGCTTGTTCTTTGTATTCCCAACTTCTCCATAAGATAGAAGAACAAGATTCGGGAGAGATTACAGAATACCACGTGTTTTCCAACATGTAAACGCGATCTCCTACTCCTATTCCTAAGGCTCCTCCTGATGCTCCTTCGCCAACAATAACAGTAATAATTGGTGTTTTCAATCGAATCATTTCAAAAATATTCCTAGCAATAGCTTCACCTTGTCCACGTTCTTCAGCTTCCAAACCGGGATAAGCTCCGGGAGTATCAATTAGCGTTAAAACCGGAATACCGAATTTTTCAGCCATTTTCATTAATCGTAATGCTTTTCGATATCCTTCAGGATTGGCCATACCAAAATTACGGTATTGTCTGGTTTTGGTATTGTAACCTTTTTGTTGACCAACAATCATAAAAGACTGGCCTCCAATTTTACCAAGACCACCAATCATGGCTTTATCGTCTTTAAAATTTCTGTCTCCAAAAAGTTCTAGAAATGTTCCGCCACAAAGAGCTCTCACGTGGTCCATCGTGTAAGGACGACTGGGATGTCTTGATAATTGAACCCGTTGCCAAGCCGTTAAGTTCTTGTATATTTTTTTCTTAGTTTCTTCTAATTTTTTCTCAATTTGTTTACAAGTTGCCGTAACATCAACATTGGATTCTTCTCCAATTATTTGACATTTATCCAATTGATCTTCCAATTCTTTGATGGGAAGTTCAAAATCCAAATACTCCATAGATTAGATTATTTTTGTTTAGTTTGAATAGCAAAGATAAAATTTTTAATCGTTTCCTAAAGTAAATTTAAACGATTACTTCTATTTTTTTACAACTCTATTGGGTTTGACTTATTTTTTCTTTTCGACAAATAAAACTTGACTACTCCATTTAAAAGCACGGTAATTAAAATCAATAAAGCCCCAAAATAAAAAGGAGTGCTCATTTTTTCTTTTTCCTCAAAAATAATAAGAGCCAAAATTATTCCGTAAACCGGTTCCAAATTGATTGTTAACATTACGGTATAGGGACTAATATATTTCATAACCTTTACCGATGCTATAAAAGCATAGGCCGTACACACAGAACTTAATACGAGTAAATAAATAAGGTCTGACATTGAAAGTGTAAAAAAGGAAGAGCTAAAACCACCGCTAAAGGCTAAAAAAACAGAGAAAAACAACACCCCGCCCAGTAATTCATAAAAAGAGATTACGGTCGAGTCATACTTTTGAGCCAATTTTCCATTTAATACAGAAAACAAAGCCGATAAAAAGGCTGATGTAAGTGCCAAAATAATTCCGGAAACATAGTTGCCTTCAAAATTGAAGATAATGTAGAGACCGCACACCACCAGTAGTCCAAAAAGAACTTCATACCCAATAATTCTTCGTTTAAAAAACAGAGGTTCTAAAAATGAAGTAAAAAAAGCTCCCGTAGAAAGGCAAGCTAACGTTACAGAAACATTAGACACTTTGATTGCTTTAAAAAAAGTGAGCCAATGCAACGCAATAATCAGACCCAGAAAAAGAAAATAGAGTAGTGTTTTGGGAGGTAGCGATACTCTTTTTTGTGTTCCCAAAATGAAAATCATGATAAAAAATACAGCTAAAAGCATACGATACCATACTAAGGGTAAAGCATCCAATGTAATCAACTCGCCCAGAATAGCTGTGAATCCCCAAATAAATACAATGAGGTGTAAATGCAAATAACTTTTGATATTATCGCTTGGCATTTCGTAATAAATAAATAGCTAAAATTCCAAAAACAACGTTAGGGAACCAAACGGCAATCAGTGGTGGAATACTAGACTTTTCGGCCATGGTACCAAAAATCTTATCGAAAAAAATATAAGTAAAGGCAAGAACAATTCCAATAGCCAGATTTACCCCCATACCGCCTCGCCTTTTCATAGAAGAAACAGCTACAGCAATAATGGTTAGAATAAAAGCCGTAACCGGCAAACTGTATTTTTTATACAATACTACTAAATAGGTATTGATATTAGAATTGCCTCGTTCTCGTTCTTTATCGATAAACCGATTCAATTCGGGTAAAGTTAATGTTTCAGCTATGTAAATTACAGGAGTTAAATCTTCCAAATCAAAGGTAAAAACTGTATCTTTTCGCTCAGAACGCTCAATTACATCTCCCAAAATTCCCACTTTTCTTTTTTGATAATTAAACATCGAGTAGGTACTGTCTTTTTCATTCCATTTTAAACGATTGGCAGTAATTTTGGAAACCAATCGTTCTTTGTCAAACTTTTCAAGAGTAAAGTTAAAAGCTGTTTTGGAATAGGAATTAAAATTACTGACATAAATAAACTCATCGTCACTAATTTGTCTGAAAACATTAGAATTTTCTCGAATTTCTTGATTGTTTTTAAGATAAGTATATCTAAAATCATTAAACCCTTTACTCGCTTTTGGCACAAGGAAAAAACCCATAATAAGAGCAAATAGCGATACCAATGTGGCTCCAATGAAATAAGGTCTTAAAAATCTGGAGAATGAAATTCCGGAACTCAAGATTGCAATAATCTCGGTGTTATTGGCCAATTTTGAAGTAAACCAAATGACAGACAAAAAGAGAAAAATAGGAAACAATAGATTGGCAAAATAAATTGTAAAATCAAGATAATACAATGCTACCGCCGAAAAAGGAACTTTACTTTCTAAAATTTTATTGATTTTTTCGGCTACGTCAATTACAATCCCAATTGGGATAAATAACAACAACATTACTACAAAAGTAAAAATGTAACGCTTGAGCAAATATTTATCAATGATTTTCATTTTACAGCATAAGACTTTTAAAATTTTACTTTTGATTCAAATCAGATTACAATCTTTGACTCATTTGTTTCACCATCTGTTCCTTCCATACTCTAAAGTCACCGGCTAAAATATGTTTACGAGCTTCGCGAACCAACCACATGTAAAATCCTAAATTGTGTATGGTAGCAATTTGCTTACCTAAATATTCATTGGCTGCAAACAAATGTCTCAAATAAGCCTTGGTGTACTCGGTATCTACAAAAGTGATACCCATTTCATCTATGGGAGAAAAATCGTTTTCCCATTTTTTATTTTTAATATTTAACGTTCCATGAGCAGTAAACAACATACCGTTTCGTGCATTTCGGGTAGGCATTACACAATCAAACATATCAATTCCTAATGCAATATTTTCGAGTATATTAATGGGTGTGCCCACTCCCATTAAATATCGAGGTTTATCTTGTGGCAAAATGGCCGTTACCACTTCGGTCATTGCATACATTTCTTCTGCCGGCTCTCCAACAGACAATCCCCCAATAGCATTTCCTTGAGCACCGGCATTGGCAATATATTCTGCCGATTCCTGTCTGAGATCCTTATAAGTACTCCCTTGGACTATGGGGAAAAAAGTTTGTTCATAACCATATTTAAAAGGAACTTTTTCCAAATGTGAAATACATCTGTCCAACCAACGGTGTGTCATGTGCATGGAACGCTTCGCATATCTGTAATCGCAAGGATAAGGCGTACATTCATCAAAAGCCATGATAATATCTGCTCCAATAGATCTTTGAATTTCCATTACACTTTCGGGTGAGAAAAAATGATATGATCCATCAATATGACTCTTGAATTTCACCCCCTCTTCTTTGATTTTTCTATTGGAGGACAAAGAATAAACCTGATAACCGCCACTATCTGTTAATATGTTTCTATCCCAATTCATAAATTGGTGTAATCCCCCGGCTTGTTCTAGAATAGCAGTCTGGGGTCTCAAATATAAGTGATAGGTATTACCTAAAATTATATCGGGATTGATATCGTTTTTTAACTCTCTTTGGTGCACCCCTTTTACAGAGGCTACTGTACCTACAGGCATAAAAATTGGAGTTTCAATCACTCCGTGGTCTGTAGTAATCAAACCGGCTCTAGCTTTAGATTGGCTGTCGGTTGTTAATAAATCAAACTTCATAAAATAAATTTACAGGAGGCAAAGATAAAAGAATAAAAATTTATGACTTCCTATTTGGGATATATTTATATACTCTTGAGTATTCCTTATCAACAATTAAACTTGAAAACTTTAGAAAAAACCACAGGGGCTTTTTTTAAAAAAGTCCAATAATCTAATTACCTTTGCCAAGGTTTAACTTCTATTATTCATAATGAAATCTAACGTACAACAACTGAACGACTTTTCAACACAAGTCAGAAGAGATATTCTTCGAATGGTTCACGCCGTAAACTCCGGACATCCCGGTGGTTCTTTGGGCTGCACCGAATTTTTAACAGCTTTATATCAAGAAATCATGCACCGTAATGAAGGATTTGATATGGACGGAAAAAACGAAGATCTGTTCTTCCTTTCCAACGGTCACATTTCTCCTGTTTTTTACAGTGTTTTGGCTAGAAGTGGTTATTTTCCTGTTTCGGAATTGAGTACTTTCCGAAAATTAAATTCCAGACTACAAGGACATCCTACAACACACGAAGGTCTTCCTGGTGTTCGGATGGCTTCTGGATCTTTGGGTCAAGGTTTATCTGTTGCCATAGGTGCAGCTCAGGCCAAAAAACTCAACAACGATTCCCATTTGATTTATTCTTTACATGGGGATGGCGAATTACAAGAGGGTCAAAATTGGGAAGCCATTATGTATGCTTCTGCAAAAAAAATTGATAATTTAATTGCAACAATTGATTACAATGGTCAACAAATTGATGGTTCTACAGATGACGTTTTAACACTTGGGAATTTAAAGGCCAAGTTTGAAGCATTTGATTGGGAAGTACTCGAAGTTAAAGACGGAAACTCTATTGAAGCAATCTTAGACGGTATGGCCCAAGCAAAAGCTAAAACCGGAAAAGAAAAACCGGTTTGTGTTCTCCTTCATACCATTATGGGACATGGGGTTGACTTTATGATGCACACGCATGCTTGGCATGGTAAAGCTCCAAACGATGAGCAATTGGCCAAAGGTTTAGAACAAAATCCGGAAACTTTAGGAGATTACTAAAAATCAAATGGAGGTGATTATTTAGATTTACGCTTCATTATAATTCATTTTGAAACCATACCATGAAAAAATATACCAATACAGGAAGTAAAGATACCCGCTCAGGTTTTGGAGCCGGTATGACCGAGTTAGGTCAAAAAAACGAAAATGTAGTAGCACTTTGTGCCGATTTGATAGGGTCATTAAAATTTGACGATTTCAAAAAAAATCACCCGGAACGTTTCTTTCAAGTGGGCATCGCAGAAGCCAACATGATTGGAATTGCAGCCGGATTAACCATAGGAGGTAAAATTCCTTTCACAGGTACATTTGCCAATTTCTCAACGGGAAGAGTATACGACCAAATCAGACAATCTGTAGCTTATTCCGATAAAAATGTGAAGATTTGTGCATCGCATGCCGGTTTAACTCTTGGTGAAGACGGTGCCACGCATCAAATTTTAGAAGATATCGGATTGATGAAAATGTTACCCGGTATGACTGTTATCAATACGTGTGATTATAATCAAACCAAAGCAGCAACCTTAGCATTGGCAGATCATCACGGTCCGGCCTATCTTCGTTTTGGTCGCCCAGTTGTTCCCAATTTTACACCGGCCGACGAACCTTTTGTCATCGGTAAAGCTATTATCCTTAATGAAGGAACTGATGTTACCCTTATTGCAACGGGGCATCTGGTTTGGGAAGCTTTGATAGCTGCAGAAAAACTGGAAGAGCAAGGCATTTCAGCAGAAGTAATCAACATTCACACTATTAAGCCTTTGGATGAAGAGGCCATTTTAAAATCGGTTGCCAAAACCGGCTGTGTAGTTACAGCTGAAGAACATAATATGTTAGGAGGTTTAGGAGAAAGCGTTGCCAGAACCTTAGCTTTAAACAGCCCAAAACCTCAAGAATTTGTGGCCGTCAACGACAGTTTTGGTGAAAGTGGAACTCCGGAACAACTCATGGAGAAATACCAATTAAATTATAAAGCAATTGTTGAAAAAGCTTTAAAAGTTATAAATAGAAAATAATTGATAAAAAAAATCCCGATTCTTTGAATCGGGATTTTTTTTAATTACAACTTGGGTCTAAATGTTTTTTCAAGCGATTTGGATTAGTGGTGTTACCAGCACAATCAGGAATAGCATCAAAACTGTAATATTGTTGCGGATTGGTATTGGGTATTTTCAATTCGTTACGGGTTAAAATCAAATCACCATCATCGTTGGTGTCCAGAAAATCCGGAATACCATCTCCGTCGGTATCTTGTAAAAAGTAATCGGTTTGAGTACCATACAATTCATCTTTAGATAAAATCTTATCTCTATCATGATCGTTGTAACGCAAATTCTTTAACTGAATTTGAAAAACTAAATTCGAATAGGAACGAATTAATGTACTTCTGGAGCTTTCATAGTAGGCTAATCCGGAAGGAATAAAAACTACAAGGTTTCCAAAATTTGAATAATTTACTGT
>JANJWE010000225.1 GCA_024709705.1 Flavobacterium sp.
CTTTGTCATCATTAATCGAATTAAAGCACCTCTGGTGCTAATGATACAATTTTCATGAATTGTTTTTCACGAAGTTCTCTGGCAACCGGACCAAAAACGCGAGTTCCTCTCATTTCTCCAGCAGCATTCAACAAAACGCAAGCGTTATCATCGAATCTGATGTAAGAACCATCGGCTCTTCTCACTTCTTTTTTGGTACGTACAACAACTGCAGTTGAAACCGCTCCTTTTTTTACGTTACCGTTTGGAGTGGCATCTTTGATAGATACTACAATTTTATCTCCAACAGAGGCATAACGACGTTTCGTTCCTCCTAAAACACGGATAGTCAAAACTTCTTTGGCTCCTGTGTTATCTGCTACTTTTAATCTTGATTCTTGTTGTACCATAATTACTTCGCTCTTTCAATGATTTCAACTAATCTCCAACATTTAGATTTCGATAAAGGTCTAGTTTCCATGATCTTTACTGTATCTCCAATGTTACAGTCATTTGTTTCGTCGTGTGCAACATATTTTTTTGTTTTTAACACGAACTTACCGTATAATGGATGTTTTACTTTTCTGGTTTCAGAAACAACAATGGATTTTTCCATTTTGTTGCTAGTAACAACTCCAATTCTTTCTTTTCTTAAATTTCTTTTTTCCATCTTTAAGCTAGTATACATTATTGTAACTCTCTTTTACTGATCTCAGTGATTAATCTTGCGATTGTTCTTCTAACCGTTCTAATTTGTAGAGGGTTTTGAATTGGAGATATCGTATGAGTGGTTTTTAGATCGGCATATGTTTTTCTTGACTGACTAAGTTTCTCTTGTAACTCAGCTGTAGATAGACTTGTAATTTCTGATTGTTTCATAATAAATTTAGATTATGCTTCGAAATCTCTAGCAACAACAAACTTAGTTTTAACTGGAAGTTTTTGAGCGGCTAAACGCAAAGCTTCTTTAGCTACTGATAATGGAACCCCTCCAACTTCAAACATAATTCTTCCGGGTTTAACAACGGCAGCCCAATATTCAACTGCTCCTTTACCTTTACCCATACGTACTTCAAGAGGTTTCTTTGTTATAGGCTTATCTGGAAAAATTTTGATCCATAATTGACCTTCTCTTTTCATAAAACGAGTTGCAGCAATACGAGCTGCTTCTATTTGACGTGAAGTTAAGAAAGCAGAATCCATAGATTTTATTCCAAACATTCCATTTGAAAGTTCGTGTCCTCTTTGAGAAACACCTTTCATTCTACCTTTTTGTACCTTGCGGTATTTTGTTCTTTTAGGCTGTAACATTTTCCTTTAATTTAAAAAATTACTTTCTTTTACGTGGATTAGATTTTCCATTGGGTTTTCCTCCTCTTGGAGCATCACCACTTTTACCACTTCCTGAAGCTTGTTTTTTATCCATTCCAACAAGTGGAGAAAGATCTCTCTTTCCGTAAACTTCACCTTTCATGATCCACACTTTGATACCCATTCTACCATAAGTAGTATGAGCTTCTCCTAAAGCGTAATCAATATCGGCTCTGAAAGTTGATAGAGGAATTCTTCCTTCTTTGAACATTTCAGAACGAGCCATTTCTGCCCCGTTCAAACGACCTGAAATCATCACTTTGATACCTTCGGCATTCATACGCATTGCAGCCGCAATAGCCATTTTGATAGCTCTTCTGTATGAAATACGACTTTCAATTTGACGAGCGATACTTGTTGCAACTAAATAAGCATCTAACTCTGGTCTTTTGATTTCAAAGATGTTAATTTGAACCTCTTTGTCTGTAATTTTCTTAAGTTCTTCTTTCAACTTGTCTACCTCTTGACCGCCTTTACCGATAATGATACCAGGTCTAGCAGTAGTGATAGTAACGGTTACAAGTTTTAAAGTTCTCTCGATGATTACTTTTGATACACTAGCTTTTGATAAACGAGCGTGGATATACTTTCTGATTTTGTGATCTTCAGCGATTTTATCACCGTAATCATTTCCACCATACCAGTTTGAATCCCATCCTCTGATGATACCAAGGCGATTTCCAATTGGATTTGTCTTTTGTCCCATACTGTTTATTAATTGCTTTGTGTGTTATTACTAGTTCCTAACACGATTGTTACGTGATTTGAACGTTTTCTAATTCTGTGAGCTCTTCCTTGTGGTGCTGGACGTAATCTTTTTAACATCATTCCACCATCTACACGGATTTCTTTTACAAATAAAGCTGCTTCTTCGATACTTGCATCAGCATTTTTAGATTGCCAGTTAGCAATTGCTGATAACAATAATTTTTCTAATTTTCTTGAAGCTTCTTTTTGACTAAAACGAAGTACGTTTAGTGCTTTTTCCACTTTCTGACCTCTTACCAAGTCTGCAACCAAGCGCATTTTTCTAGGTGAAGTAGGGCAGTTATTCAATTTCGCGAAAGCTATCGACTTATTAGCCTCTTTTCTCGCATCTGCTGTTTCTCTTTTACGAACTCCCATTGCTTCTATTTTTTACCTTTATTTTTAGCACCTGCATGACCTCTAAATGATCTTGTTGGTGAAAACTCTCCTAACTTATGACCTACCATGTTCTCAGTTACATAAACCGGAACAAACTGACGACCATTGTGTACTGCGATAGTTTGTCCTACGAAATCTGGAGTTATCATAGAAGCTCTAGACCAAGTTTTGATCACTGCTTTGTTTGATTTCTCTACATTTTCAAGAACTTTCTTATCTAATTTGTAATGTACAAAAGGTCCTTTCTTTAATGAACGTGCCATGTCTATCTAATTATTTCTTTCTGCGTTCAACAATATACTTATTACTTGGGCTAACTTTAGAACGGGTTCTGTAACCTTTTGCAGGAATACCTTTTCTAGAGCGTGGGTGACCTCCAGATGAACGTCCTTCACCACCACCCATTGGGTGATCTACAGGGTTCATTGCAACTGGTCTGGTTCTTGGTCTTCTACCTAACCATCTTGATCTACCGGCTTTACCAGAAACAATCAATTGATGATCTGAATTAGAGACAGCACCAATAGTAGCCATACAAGTTAACAAAATCAATCTTGTTTCACCAGAAGGCATTTTAATGGTTGCATACTTACCGTCACGAGCCATTAATTGAGCAAAAGTACCAGCTGAACGAGCTATGGTAGCACCTTGACCAGGACGAAGTTCTATACATGAAATTACGGTTCCTAATGGAATTTTACTTAAAGGCAGAGCATTTCCAATTTCAGGAGATGCATTTTCACCAGACACAACTGTCTGACCTACATTTAATCCATTTTGAGCAATTACATAAGTTTTTGCACCGTCTGCATAGCTCAAAAGAGCGATAAATGCAGTTCTGTTTGGATCGTATTCAATAGATTTTACTGTAGCAGGAACATCTGCTTTAGTTCTTTTGAAATCGATAACACGGTACTTTTGTTTGTGACCACCGCCTGTGTAACGCATGGTCATTTTTCCTTGACTATTTCTACCTCCTGAGTTTTTTTTCGGTGCCAATAATGACTTTTCCGGCTTATCAGTTGTAATGGCGTCAAAACCATTAACAACTCTAAAACGCTGACCCGGGGTAATAGGTTTTAATTTTCTAACTGACATTTCTTATTAGATATTGTTGTAAAAATCAATTGTTTCTCCTTCTTGTACTTGAACAACAGCTTTTTTATAAGCATTTGTTTTAGCACTAATCATACCACTCTTAGTGTATTTTACAGAACGATCAGGTCTTACATTCATAGTGTTAACTGCAACAATAGTAACTCCAAAAGCAGCTTCAACTGCATTTTTGATTTGAATTTTGTTTGCTTTCTTATCCACTACAAAACCATAACGATTGTCTAACTCACCTTGTTTGGTAATTTTTTCAGTTATGATAGGTTTAATTATGATACTCATGGCCTATTATTTACTTAAATTTTCTTCAATTCCTTCTAACGAACCTTCCAATAGCACCAATTTATTTGTGTTTAAAATTGTATAAGTGCTTAATTCTGAAGTAGTTACAACATTAGAGGCTTTTAAATTGCGTGACGACAAATATACATTTTTATTTGAATCACCCAACACAAATAAAGATTTTTTATTTTCCAATCCTAAAGCCTTAAGAATTGAAATAAAATTCTTAGTATTTGGAGTATCAAAACTAAAATCTTCTAACACAATTAAGTCTGAATCCGCAAGCTTTTGTGATAAGACCGATTTACGTGCTAATCTTTTCAAAGCTTTGTTTAATTTGAAAGAATAGCTTCTTGGTCTTGGACCGAAAACTGTTCCCCCACCTTTAAACAATGGATTTTTAACACTTCCTGCACGAGCAGTACCTGTACCTTTTTGTTTTTTAATTTTACGAGTACTACCTGTAACTTCTGCTCTCTCTTTAGATTTGTGAGTACCTTGTCTTTGATTGGCAAGATATTGTTTAACATCTAAATAGATTGCATGCTTGTTAGGCTCAATAGCGAAAACAGCGTCTGAAAGTTGAACTTTTCTACCTGTTTCTTTTCCGTTGATATCTAAAACTTTTACTTCCATTACTTCTGAATGATTACATAAGAGTTTTTATGTCCAGGAACACATCCTTTAATAACAAGTAGATTTTTTTCTGCTACTACTTTTAAAACTCTAAGGTTTTGAATTGTTACATTATCACCACCAGTTCTTCCAGCCATACGCATACCTTTGAATACACGTGATGGATAAGAAGAAGCTCCTACAGAACCTGGTGCTCTTAAACGGTTATGTTGACCATGTGTAGCTTGTCCAACACCACCAAAACCGTGACGTTTTACAACACCTTGGAAACCTTTACCTTTTGATACACCTTGTACATCAACAAATTCTCCTTCGCTGAATAGATCTACAGTGATTAAATCACCTAATTTATACTCTGTTTCAAAATCTTGAAATTCAACGACTTTCTTTTTTGCAGTAGAACCCGCTTTCTTAAAGTGACCTAATGCCGCTTTAGTAGCTTGTTTTTCTGCTTTGTCATCGAAACCAAGTTGAAACGCTTCATACCCGTCAACCTCTTTGGTTCTGACTTGGGTAACGACACAAGGTCCAGCTTCGATTACTGTACAAGGAATATTTTTCCCGTTTTCATCAAAGATGCTGGTCATGCCGATTTTTTTACCAATTAACCCAGACATATTAAATTATTTATAAATGATTAAAAATTCTCTTTTGCTTTGTATGAAGACAAGAGTATTAAGCATTAAGAGAATTTCTTAATACTTAATACTTTCATCTTTGACATTTATCACACTTTAATTTCAACTTCTACTCCACTTGGCAACTCTAATTTCATTAAAGCATCAATGGTTTTAGAAGAAGAAGAATAGATGTCTAACAATCTTTTGTATGAACTCACTTCAAATTGTTCTCTTGATTTTTTGTTAACGTGAGGAGAACGCAATACTGTGAATATTTTTTTGTGAGTTGGTAACGGAATTGGTCCTGTTACAACAGCTCCGGTACTTTTTACCGTTTTTACGATTTTTTCAGCTGATTTATCAACCAACATGTGATCGTAAGATTTTAATTTTATTCTGATTTTTTGACTCATTTTCGTTAAGAATTAAGCGTTACCTTTTGCTTTTTTGATAACCTCCTCTGAAATATTTGAAGGAGTTTGTTCGTAATGTGAAAATTCCATAGTTGAAGTTGCTCTACCTGAAGACAATGTTCTTAAAGTAGTTACATATCCAAACATTTCTGAAAGTGGAACATTGGCTTTAATAGTTTTAGCACCATTTCTATCACCCATGTCATTTACTTGACCTCTTCTACGGTTCAAATCTCCAACAATATCACCCATGTTTTCTTCTGGAGTAATAACCTCAATTTTCATGATTGGCTCAAGAATTACAGCTCCAGCAGCCTTAGCTACTTCTTTGTAACCCATTTTAGCAGCCAATTCGAAAGAAAGAGCATCCGAATCCACAGGGTGGAACGAACCATCCAACAAAGTAACTTTTAAGCTATCTACAGTGTATCCAGCTAAAGGACCTTGTTTCATAGCTTCTTTGAAACCTTTTTCTACAGCAGGAATATATTCTTTAGGAACGTTACCTCCTTTTACTTCATTAACAAATTGTAATCCTACTGGAGTTTTACCATCTACTTCATCGGCAGGCTCTAAACGGAAAACGATATCTCCAAATTTACCTCTACCACCAGATTGTTTTTTATAAACTTCTCTGTGTTGTGCCGATTTTGTGAACGCTTCTTTATATTCTACTTGCGGTTCTCCTTGGTTTACTTCTACCTTGAATTCACGTTTCATACGATCTACTAAGATATCTAAGTGTAATTCACCCATACCCGAGATGATTGTTTGACCTGAAGCCTCATCTGTTCTAACGGTAAACGTAGGATCTTCTTCAGCAAGTTTTGCTAAAGCCATACCCATTTTATCAACGTCAGCTTTTGTTTTAGGTTCAATAGCAATACCAATTACCGGATCGGGGAATTTCATAGACTCAAGGATGATTGGGTGTTTTTCGTCACACATGGTATCACCAGTCTTGATATCTTTGAAACCTACAGCAGCACCAATATCACCAGCCTCAATAAAATCGATTGGGTTTTGTTTGTTAGCATGCATTTGGTAGATACGAGAAATACGCTCTTTGTTTCCTGAACGTGTGTTCAAGATATAAGAACCTGCATCTAAACGACCTGAATAAGCACGGAAGAAAGCTAAACGACCAACGTAAGGGTCAGTAGCAATTTTAAATGCCAAAGCAGCAAACGGCTCCTTTGGATCAGGACGACGCATAATTTTCTTTTGATCTTCTTCTAAAAGATCTTTATCATCAGGATGAATACCTTCAATTCCTTCTTTATCTAAAGGAGAAGGTAAATATTTACAAACTGCATCCAACATGAACTGAACTCCTTTATTCTTGAAAGAAGAACCACATATCATAGGAATGATAGCCATATCGATAGTTGCAGCTCGTAATGCATTGTTGATTTCTTCCTCTGTGATAGAGTTTTCGTCTTCCATGTACTTGTCTAACAAGTTTTCGTCATAGGTTGCAATTTCTTCAATAAGCTTAGAACGGTATTCTTTTACTTCTGCAACCATATCTGCTGGAATGTCAACGATATCAAAAGTAGCTCCTTGTGTTTCATCATGCCATACTATAGCTTGATTTTTCACTAAATCTACTACTCCTTTGAAATCAGCCTCTTCTCCAATTGGTAAAGTGATTGCAACTGCATTTGACTTCAACATGTCTTTTACTTGTTGACATACAGCCAAAAAGTTAGAACCTTGGCGATCCATTTTGTTTACGAATCCCATACGAGGAACTCTATATTGGTCTGCCAATCTCCAGTTGGTTTCAGATTGAGGCTCAACACCATCAACCGCACTAAACAAAAACACCAATCCATCCAACACACGCAATGAACGGTTTACCTCAACGGTAAAGTCAACGTGTCCGGGAGTATCAATAATGTTAAAGTGGTACGGTTTAGATTCTGGTAAAACTTTACCTTGGTTCGTTGGGAAATTCCACTCACAAGTTGTTGCAGCAGAAGTAATAGTGATACCTCTTTCTTGCTCTTGTGCCATCCAGTCCATTGTTGCAGCACCATCGTGCACCTCACCAATTTTATGTGATTTACCTGTATAAAAAAGAATACGCTCTGTTGTGGTAGTTTTACCAGCATCAATATGAGCAGCAATTCCAATATTTCTTGTGTATTTTAAATCTCTAGCCATTTCTTTATGAATTAAAATCTAAAGTGAGAGAAAGCTTTGTTAGCTTCTGCCATTTTGTGAGTATCCATTCTTTTCTTCACAGCAGCACCTTCTTCTTTAGCCGCAGCTAAAATTTCTGATGCTAACTTTGCAGCCATTGATTTTTCATTTCTTCTGCGAGCATATAAAATCATCCATTTCATCGCCATAGATATCTTTCTATCCGGACGAATTTGCATAGGAATTTGGAAAGTAGCTCCACCCACTCTACGTGAACGAACTTCTACGTGAGGCATAACATTTGTTAATGCATCTTTCCAAACTTCTAAAGAAGATTTTTCAGCATCTTGTTTTTTAGTTTCAACGATTTCTAAAGCATCATAGAATACTTTAAAAGCAGTTGATTTTTTTCCATCCCACATTAAGTTATTCACAAAACGTGTTACCAATTGATCGTTAAATTTTGGATCTGGTAAAAGAGGTCTTTTTTTGGCCTGTCTTTTTCTCATGTCTTTTCTTTAAAAGTTTTTAATTACTTTTTCTTTGCGGGTGCTGGAGCTTGACCTGGTTTTGGACGTTTTGCACCATATTTTGAACGACGTTGTGTTCTTCCTGCAACACCTGCAGTATCTAACGCACCTCGTACAATATGGTATCGTACACCTGGTAAATCTTTTACCCTTCCGCCTCTAACTAATACTATCGAGTGCTCTTGTAGATTGTGACCTTCTCCGGGAATGTATGCGTTCACCTCGTTTCCGTTTGTTAAACGAACCCTAGCTACCTTTCTCATTGCTGAGTTTGGTTTTTTAGGAGTTGTTGTGTAAACACGAGTACACACACCTCTTCTTTGAGGACAAGAATCTAAAGCAGCCGA
>JANJWE010000234.1 GCA_024709705.1 Flavobacterium sp.
GGTTTACACTAGAAAATAAATATCCATTGTTTTGATACAAATTGGTTATATCGTTGGCATCTGGATTTTTCTTGTTGGCAATTCGTTCTTCTAACAATACACCATTGTAGGTTTCACCTTTGTTTATTCCTAAAACGCGACTCAAATATTGGTCTGAATATATTGTGTTTCCTAAGAATTTGATATTTCCAAAATAGTATTTTTTTCCTTCTTCTACTTTGATTTTTATGCCAATTGTATTTTTGTTTTTATTGAAGAAAACACTATCAGATAATATTCGAGCATCTCTAAATCCTTTTTCTTTGTATTTGGAGATAATTTTGGTCAAATCTTCTTTGTAAGTATCTTTAATGTATTTTGAACCTTTCCAAAAACGTCCCGGAAACTTAATTTTAGTACCACTCATGGCTTTTCTAACTTTTTTATCCGTTAGAAATTCGTTCCCTTCAATTTCGATAGAACTAATTTTTATTTTACTTCCCCTATCCACATTTACAACCATTTGTACGTTGTTTCCGGCTGTGGTATCCGGATAAGTAACTACTACAGCTTTGGCGTTGTAATAAC
Organism: Flavobacterium sp.; assembly: GCA_024709705.1. Taxonomy (GTDB): domain Bacteria; phylum Bacteroidota; class Bacteroidia; order Flavobacteriales; family Flavobacteriaceae; genus Flavobacterium. The sequence continues at coordinate 568 of JANJWE010000234.1, forward strand.
CATCTTTTTTGTAGTTGCTTTCAATGTTGTTTTTGGTCGTTGTGATAAGGTTTTCATTTACAACTTTCCCTTTGGTAAGTCCGTTATCTTTAATAATAGTTTCGGCTTTTCCTTTTTTTACTCCATTGATTTTTACATCGCTAAGTTTGGGTAATTCGATTAAGTTAAGTTCCAAAAAGATGGTATCACCTTTAATTTCGGTGATGTACATGTCGATATCACTAAATAAACCCAGTTTCCCTATTTTTTTAATTGCAGTACTTATTTCTTCTCCGGGCACTACAATTCTTTGCCCTTTTTCAAGACCGGCAAAAGTGACTACAGTTTGTTGGTTAAAACTGATTTTTCCGGTTACTTCGATATCGCCTACAATGTATTGTGAACCTCTTTCAAAGGGTGCTTTTTCTTGTGCAATTAAATGAAAACTACTTCCTAAAAGAAGTAAAAATAGAATAGAGGTATATTTTTTCAATCTGTATATTTTATTTGATTTGTTCACTTGTTTTTCCAAACCTACGTTCTCTTTTTTGATAACTAATGATAGCTTCATATAAATGTTCTTCTCTAAAATCCGGCCACAATACTTCAGTAAAATAAAATTCGGCATAAGCTATTTGCCATAATAAAAAATTACTTATTCTGTGTTCGCCACTAGTTCGTATAACCAGGTCTACATCAGGAAGATTGTGTGTGTAAAGATGTTGATTAATAATTGTTTCGTCAATAGATTCCGGCGAAATTATATTATTTTTAACTTTATCACTTATTTGTTTTACGGCTGAAACCAGTTCTTCTCGGGAACCGTAGCTTAATGCTAAAGTGAGAGTCATCTGTTCATTTGATTTGGTTTTGTTAATAACTTCTAAAAGTTCTACTCTTGCCGACTCGGGTAGTTTTTCCAAATTGCCAATACTATTCAGTTTTATTTTATTTTCCTGTAGCGTTTTGAGTTCTTTTTTCAGGGATTTGATGAGTAAGTTCATCAGGGTATCTACTTCTGTTTTGGGTCTATTCCAATTTTCGGTAGAAAAAGCATAAAGAGTAAGGTTTTTTATACCCAATTGAGCACAAGCTTCTACGGTTTTGCGTACTGCTTTTGTGCCATTTTCATGACCAAAAACCCGTAGCATTCCTTTTTGTTTTGCCCAACGACCGTTTCCATCCATAATAATTGCCAGATGTTGCGGTAGTGTTTCTTTATTTATTAAATCTATAGTATTCATTTTTATCGTGGACAAAAACATGGGTTTTCTCCAAAAGTATAAGTTAACGTAAATCCGGTAAATACATACCAATCTTTACTGTTTATATTTCCAAATTTCAATTCGCTTAGGTTCTCATTTTTTGGATTACTTCCGTCCAAATTGTCCGTAAATGTGTACCGGGCACCGGCTTCAATACCGATTACGAAATTTTGGGCTAATCTTGCTTTAAAACCTACAATCATTGGAATAGCAATAGCTCCTTCACGATAATCTTCTTTTAAATCTTTCCCAATAAAATATTTTTCGTAGTACGCAAAATAATTTAAACCGGTATATATGTAGGGGGTATATTGAGGTTTTAAATGATGGAGATCGAATTCAAAAAAATTAAATTCAAGACCTGCAGAGAATTCATGTATAGTATTGTCAAAAGCCAAATCACGTTCTATCCGTAAAGGCACATCTGAATTGCGGTCATGAGACTCCAATTTTCCATAAGTGTAAGAAAAACGATAGGAGTGTCGAACACTTTTATTCCATTTGTAAACAAAACCAATGGCAATGTCTTTTGGAGCCAAATAGTCTGTAGGACCAATATCTCCAATATAATTTGAACCGCCCAAAAACAATCCCACTTCATTAATTTGAGCGTGAATATAGTTTTGAAAAGCCATTAAAACGATAATAATAAGAGTTCTATTCATTGGTTTTGAAATAGCGTGCAAATATAACAATTATGACTAGTTAATAGTCTTTTTTATTGCTATTTATCACAAATTAGTTCAAAAAAAACGCAATAAAAAGCAGGATAGTATTTGAGTTACCTGTTAAATTGAGGGAGCGTATCAGTTTCTTTTGTCTTCACCCCATAGTAATTTGTTTCTAAGGGTTTTAAGAAAAGTCTCGTCCGGAATTTCTACCATGTTGATTTTAAAGGGTGTTTTTCGAATAATCAATTCGGTTTTGTTGTTCATGGCAATAATACGGCTGTCTAAAGATACTAGATATTGAGGTTCTCTTCCGCTTACTTTCAATCTGATTTCAGTTTTGTCGGGAATTACCAAGGGTCTGGCATTTAAGTTGTGCGGGGCTATGGGGGTTATAACCAAACTTTTTACATCGGGTGTCAGCACTGGACCACCGCAGCTTAGAGAGTAGCCCGTTGACCCTGTAGGGGTGGCAATAATAAGACCGTCTGCCCAATAGGAAGTTAAGTATTCGTCATTTAAATGCGTTTCTACGGTAATCATGGAGGTAGTGTCTTTACGACTTACGGTAATTTCATTTAGGGCAAAATTGATTTCACGTAGAGTTTTATTTCTGGGTTTGCTCTCTACACTCAATAAAGTTCTTTTTGAAAAAGTATACTTTTTCTCTAAAATTATTTGTAAAAAAGGTTCTATGCTTTCTTTTTGAACTTTAGCCAAAAACCCTAATCTTCCTGCATTTATTCCTACAATAGGAATTCCGGAGTTCCGCACGTATGTAATGGCTCTTAAAATGGTTCCGTCACCACCAATACTTATTAAAATGTCAAAATCTGAGTTTAATTGAGTGTGTGAATCAAAAGTGGGATAGTTTTTGTCGCAAATTTTATACTCGTGTAATACTTTTAAAAACGTTTTTTCTACAATTAATTCGACCTGATTTTTATTAAAAAAACTCAGGATGTCTTTAATTATAGGACCCGTGTCATTTTGATAATATTGTCCGTAGATAGCAACTTTCATCTTTAGATATTCAGGTATTTATCCAAATAATCGGAACGTTCTTTGAGATTGTTCAAATAGGCGTCCTCTTGGTGTTCCGAAATAATTTCGTAATTGTATCTTCTAAAAGTTTGAATAATTTCGTTTAATCCTCCCAAAGCAATTTTTACAGTTACTTGTACAAAGTCGCCTTCTATATCTGAAATAAACATCCCTAATATTCTCCCGTTATTGGTCTCTACAATTTGAGCAATCTGACTCATGGAATATTCTTTTATGCTCTTTTTGACTATAATAATACCGCCTTGTTCTCTTAAAAAAGGGGTTTCGGCAAAAAATTGAACGATGTCATTTAATTCGTAATAACCTACATATTTGTTGTTTTCATCTAAAACAGGAATTAAATTGGTATGATTTTGGGCAAAAACTTCCAAAACATCCAGCCAAATCATGTTGGTTCTGGCAAAAAAACCTTCAAGAGTATACTTGTAATCGATGATTTTTTTTGGACTTTCAAACGTTACTACATCATCAGCTGCTATACTACCGATGTAGATGCCCTCTTGAAGTACCGGAAAATGTGAAAAAGTCAAATCGGCAAAAAAATCTTGTACAAATCGAATGGATTCGTCACTCTCAAAAGGTTTGAAGTCTGAATTTATGTAATTTGTAATTTCTAACATAGCCATTTAAATTCGTTGCAAAATAATCAAAAAAGACGACAAATTTGCCTTACTTAGTTTGTATTTTTGTATTTCAAAAAAAGGAATTTAATTTACTATGACAAAGTTAAGTGTAAATATCAATAAAATTGCAACCTTAAGGAATTCTAGAGGCGGAAATACGCCAAATGTGGTGCAAGTGGCTCATGATGTTCAAAAATTTGGGGCACAAGGCGTAACCATTCATCCCCGCCCGGATGAGCGACACATTCGTTACCAAGATGCCCGAGATTTAAAGCCCCATGTATATACCGAATATAATATTGAAGGAAATCCGGTTCAAAAATTCATGGACTTGGTTTTAGAAGTAAAGCCCACACAAGTTACTTTGGTTCCCGATGCCGATGATGCGATAACCTCAAACGCAGGCTGGGACACGCTTAAAAACCGAGATTTTTTGATTGATGTAATCCAAGAGTTTAAACAAAATGGCATTCGAACTTCAATATTTGTGGATCCGGATTTAAAGATGATTGAAGGAGCCAAAATTACAGGAACCGATCGCATTGAGTTGTATACCGAGCACTATGCTCATCAATTTGGTTTAGGGAATACACAAGCTATATTGCCTTACCAAGAGGCGGC
>JANJWE010000250.1 GCA_024709705.1 Flavobacterium sp.
CCATTCAATTTGGAGCTATTTTAGCTGTTGTCTTTTTGTATTGGCGAAAATTTTTCAACTTCTCTAAATTTAATTTTTATATCAAATTGGCCGCAGCAGTGATTCCGGCATTGGTTTTAGGAAAATTATTTGATGATAAGATTGATGCGGTTTTAGGAAATCCAATTCCCATTGCGATCGTTTTAATTTTAGGAGGTGTCGTTTTACTTTTTATCGACAAAAGATTTCAAAATCCTACAGTTGTAACTGAAGAAGAAATAACGCTTAAAAAAGCGATAACTATTGGTTTTTGGCAATGTTTAGCCATGATGCCAGGAACCAGTAGAAGTGCCGCTTCAATTATTGGTGGCATGCAACAAGGTTTAACGCGTGCTGTGGCAGCTGAGTTTTCTTTTTTCTTAGCTGTCCCAACTATGTTGGCCGTAACCGTTTATTCCTTATTCTTAAAAACCTACGAAGTTAGTCAGCTCAAAGGATACGAACTTCTTTTAGAAGGCCATAATTTCAAATTCTTTTTAATCGGAAACGCTATTGCTTTTGTAGTGGCTGTTTTGGCCATTAAATTATTTATTGAAGTCATCAAAAAATACGGATTTAAACCGTGGGGTTATTATCGTATTATAGTTGGAGTAATTTTGTTGATTTATTTTTCTGTAAACTAATGACAGCCGAAGAAATTCTGGAAGGACAAGTGCTTTTGATAGACAAACCCTTGAAATGGTCCTCTTTTCAAGCGGTTAACAAACTCAAGTATGCTTTGATTCGGCATTTGGGACTTTCAAAAAAATTTAAAATCGGTCATGCAGGAACACTAGATCCTTTGGCAACTGGTTTATTAATCGTTTGCACCGGAAAATTCACCAAACGCATCACCGAAATTCAAGGACAAGCCAAAGAATATACCGGAACATTTCTTTTAGGTGCTACTACTCCATCCTACGATTTAGAAACGGAAATCGATGAAAATTTTTCTATTGATCATATTAATGAATCATTGATAAATCAAATTTTACCGCAATTTATTGGCGAAATTGATCAAAAACCACCCGTTTTTTCAGCTATCAAAAAAGACGGAATTCGTATGTATGAACACGCTCGAGCGGGTGCAGAAGTTGAAATGCAGAGTCGAAAAACCACCATTCATGAGTTTGAAATTACCCGAATTGAATTGCCCGAAATTGATTTTAGAGTCGTTTGTAGCAAAGGAACGTACATTCGTTCTTTAGCAAATGATTTCGGAAAAGCTCTTAATTCCGGTGCTCATTTGACGGTTTTACGACGCACAAAAATTGGCGATTATTCGGTTGAAAATGCAGTTTTGCCAGAAGATTTTGAGAATAAAATCAAAGGAAATGACTAAGCACATACTATTTTTTCTACTTTACAGTTGTCTTGTTTTTCCACAAAAAACCACTTTGAGAAGTGGCGATTTATTGTTTCAAAAAATGAATTGTGGCGAATTGTGTGAGGCCATTCATGCGGTAACAGAAGGTTTTAACGGCCATGATTTTAGTCATTTAGGCTTAGTTGTTATTGAAAATGATACTATCTTCATTATCGAAGCAGCGGGAAATGCCGTTCGAAAAGTCACGTTGGAACAGTTTTCAAAAAACACGCAAACCACCATGTTCATTGGTAGAGTTAAATCGAAATACAAAAAACTAATTCCAAGAGTGATTTCGTTTTCCAAACAACAAATCGGAATTCCGTATGACGATGATTATTTGTATGACAACGGAAAATATTATTGTTCTGAATTGATTTATGATGCTTTTTTAAAAGCTTACGGAAGGCCCTTTTTTGAATTGCAGCCGATGACATTTAAACAACCTTCAACTAATGAATTTTTCCCGGCTTGGGTAGAATATTATCAAAACTTAAAAGTAGAAATTCCGGAAGGTGAACTGGGTTGCAATCCGGGCGGAATTTCTACTTCTGATAAAATTAAAATTATAGGAAAATTAAACTAATTGTTTTTCTGCTTTTTCAACCAAAGCCATAATTTCGTTTTGTGTACTTATCCCTTTATCGTGCAAATACCATTTTTGTAATTCGGTTTTGGCAGTTCCATCTACTACTCCATGTTGAGCTTTGTAATCAAGAATTAAATTTTTGGCTCCTTCCGGTCTTGGTCCCCAATCAATCAAAACAGCTAAGGTTTCAGCATCCAAAATCAACAATTTTGGGATGGCTTTTCCTCCATTAGTCAAAAACTGATTCATTAATGCTTCGTTTTCATCCCTAAGAACAATTCGTAAATCAATTTTTTCTGAAAGCTCTGCCATTTTGTTGAAGATAGGCACCAACTGAGCCGCATCGCCACACCAACCTTCTGAAATCACCAACCAAATGTAATTAGATTGTAAATTTTGCAATGATTGCCTAACTTCCTCTGTGATTTGAATGGTTTTTTCTAAACGATTCATACGAACCTCATTCAATTCGCTATATTTAGTTAAGGCTTCCGATTGCTCATTCCCGGTAGATTTACCTTCTTTTAATAAATCAGAAACCCGTGTTCTATATTCAGAATAAGATAAACTTTTTTCAATACTTTCTAGTATAATGTCATACATAATAAGAAGATTTAAAGTACAAAAATAGCATATATTTTCATTAAACTCAGTAACCTTTATTACACTTAACCAAAAAATACTGTATTTTTGGTTGACTTAAACTACAGTAATGAATAGGCAAACAAAGCATGTTGGTTTAGTACTTTCGGGAGGAGGCTCAAAAGGATTGGCACATGCCGGTGTGTTGCAATTTTTGGAGGAACAAAATATTATTCCCAATCAAATTGCCGGTACAAGTGCAGGTTCAATTGTAGCTGCATTGTATAGCTTTGGGAAAACCCCGGAAGAAATTTTAGCCTTTTTTCAATCCATTTATTTCTTTCATTGGAAGCATTTCACCTTTTCAAAAGCCGGAATCATTGATAGTGAATCCTTTAAAAAATATTTTACCGATATATTTGGAGAAAGCACATTGGGTGAGTTGAAAACACCCATTCACATTACAGCTACCGACTTGGTGAAAGGGAAATTGAAAATATTTGATTTCAATACTAAAATAGTTGATGCCGTTTTGGCATCTAGTGCTTTTCCCGGAATTATTTCTCCCTATCAAATTGAAAATAATCTGTACAGTGACGGAGGTATTTTGAATCATTTTCCAACGGATATTTTACAAGGGCGGTGTGACGTTATCATTGGCGTATATGTGAGTCCTATTCAAAAAATTGAAGCTAAAGATTTGAATTCAATAAAAGCGGTAACTTCAAGAGCTTTTGATTTACTTACAGCCAATACCACTTTACAAAAATTTACCCTTTGCGATTGGGTTATTGAACCCGAAGATTTATCCAACTATGGAACTTTTGAGACCAATAAAGCCAAAATGCAATCTATTTTTGAATTGGGTTACGATGCGGCAAAAACAGCATACCAAGATTACAAATCATTATTTTAAATGAATTTTGCCTTATTCAAAGAAGTTATAAAATCAATATTTATTTATATTTGCACCACAAAAAACAACACATGAAATACAAAAGAATTCTTCTTAAACTTAGTGGTGAAGCCTTAATGGGCGATAGACAATATGGAATTGACCCCAAAAGATTGGCAGAATATGCTCAAGAAATCAAACAAATTCACGACAAAGGAGTAGAAATTGCCATAGTAATTGGAGGTGGGAACATTTTTAGAGGTGTTGCAGGAGCCAGTAATGGAATGGACCGAGTACAAGGCGATTATATGGGTATGTTGGCCACCGTAATTAACGGAATGGCGTTGCAAGGTGCTTTGGAAGAAGCCGGAATGTTAACCCGATTGCAAACCGCTTTAAAAATTGAAGCCATTGCCGAACCCTACATCAAAAGAAGAGCAGTTCGCCATTTAGAAAAAGGAAGAATTGTTATTTTTGGAGCCGGAACCGGAAATCCTTATTTTACTACAGACACGGCCGCGGTTTTAAGAGGTGTTGAAATTGGTGCTGATGTTATTTTAAAAGGAACACGAGTTGATGGTGTGTATAATGCCGACCCTGAAAAAAACAAAGATGCTGTAAAATTTGATTACATTTCTTTTGAAGATGTCTTAAGCAAAGGTTTGAACGTTATGGATACCACCGCTTTTACATTAAGTCAGGAAAATAAATTACCAATTATTGTTTTTGATATGAACAAAGAAGGAAATTTATTAAAAGTATGTAATGGAGAACCTATAGGGACAACCGTTACCATTTAAATTGTTAACTAAAATTCAAGACTAAAAATAAAGTTATGACGGAAGAAATTGAATTCATAATTGATACGGCAAAAGAACACATGAACGGCTCTATTGCCCATTTGGAAAAAGAATTTTTAAATATTCGTGCCGGAAAAGCTTCACCTCAAATGTTGGGTGGTGTTTTTGTAGATTATTACGGCTCTCAAACACCGCTTTCTCAGGTAGCCAATATCAATGTGCCCGATGCTCGAACCATCACGGTTACACCTTGGGAAAAAAGCATGTTGCACCCAATTGAAAAAGCGATCATGATTGCCAATTTAGGATTTAATCCGATGAATAATGGCGACAACATCATCATTTCTGTACCTCCATTAACCGAGGAACGCAGGAGAGACTTGGTAAAACAAGCCAAAGCAGAAGCAGAAGATGCCAAAATTGGAATCCGAAATGCCAGAAAAGATGCCAATACAGACATTAAGAAAGAAGAAAAAAACGGAACTTCTGAAGATATTTGTAAATCTGCCGAGGAAACCATTCAGAAATTGACCGATTCATATATCAAAAAAATTGATGAAATCTTGGCTATCAAAGAGGCTGAAATCATGAAAGTTTAATTACAGAATCCACTTTAAAAGTGGATTTTTTATTTAAATCAAGTACTTTTGTAATTCGATTTTACTTTTTATGAGATATGCTGTCTTTTTGTGGTTTTTACTTGTGATGAATAGTCACGCTCAATACCATATTAATGGCATAGTAAAAAACCATTCAAACGGCAAGGGTCTTCCTTTTGTATCTATTGAAACCAGTGATAAAAAAACCGTAATCTCAGATGTTAACGGTAAATTTTTGATAGAAATATCCAAACCTAATACCACTTTAACAGCCCGGTATATTGGTTTTGAAACCCAAACTATTGCGGTTTCAACCGAAGAATATGTCACACTGAAACTTTTACCCATAGAATCAATTGATAAAGATGCTTACTGGATCTTAAACGAAAGTAAGGCTCAGAAGATAATCCAATATGCTATTACCCGTGAAAAAGAGAACAATCCTCAAAAAAAATTAGATTTTTTTGAATTCAAAATTTATGATAAAATATTAGTAACAGCAATACCGGATTCAATTCCTTTATTTTCAGAAAATAAAAATCCGGAAAATTTGGCAACTCAAAAAATCGATTCTACGTTTTACAAATTCAAAAAAATGATGGAAAAACAGCATTTATTCATTGCTGAAAAAACATCTCTTTTGCAACACCAAAATCACAAAACCAAAGAAACTGTTTTAGGAACCCAAATGTCGGGATTTAAAAATCCGATTTATGAAATTATTGGATTTACGATACAATCGTATTTTATTTACGACCCACGATTTGAATTATTTGAAACCAAATATGTAAATCCCGTATCTAAAGAAGGCCTAAAAGATTACCACTACAAAATTTTAGATACTGTTAATTTACAAAACAGAAACTGCGTTCGAATTTACTTTAAGAATAAGAAAAAAATTAATCGAAAAGGTCTTGAAGGAATTATCTATTTGGATGCAGAAAATTTCGGAATTGCAAAAGCTAACTTTAGAATTCGAAGTTTATTAGACATAACCACAAATCACGAATTTACATTCTTAAAAAACGAGAACATTTGGTTTCCGGCTTTCAATGAATTTAAAATTATAAAAGGGAAGAATGAAGATGATATAAAAATTTTAGGAGGTACTATATATTTTGAGGGTGAATATGAAGAATTAGGATCAAAAAAAGGGAGCGACCCTACAGATTATGTCTATTTGTATTCAAAATCCCATATTTATGACGTAAAAACCAATACTACATTTGACATAAAAAGAAAATGGATTGGCATAGAAATCAATGAAAGTGCAACCACAAAAAACGAAACTTTTTGGACACAAAATCGAAAAGAAAAATTGGATGAAAGAGGCCTAAACACCTACAAAGCCTTGGACAGCATGGCTTTTAAAAAGGGTTTAGAATCCAAAATTTTCCTTGGCAGAAAAATAATCAATGGCTATTTACCGATTTCCTTTTTTGATGTTGATTTGAGATACTTCCTTAGTTACAATAATTTTGAGGGGTTTCGAGTTGGAATTGGAGGAATTACCAACGAAAAATTTTCAAAAAAATATAGAATCAATGGATATTCTGCCTATGGTATAAAAGACGAAACTTTCAAATACCAAATAGGCAATGCGTTTCGAATAGGAAAAACATCAAATTCTTGGATAGGATTGCAATACACTGACGATGTTCGAGAAATTGGAAGCACCAATTTTTTAATTGATAAAAGAGTTTTTAAAATTTACGACCCACGACCTATCAACGTAAGTACATTTTACAATCACAAAACTTGGAGTTCGTATATAGAAACCAAAATCATTCCAAAAACGGAAAGCATTTGGCACCTCAATCATTCCAGAATTGAACCGCTTTTTGATTATACCTTTTTTACAAACAACACCTTTTACAATCGATACGACATGACAACGGCTTCCCTTTCATTGCAATGGAATCCGTTTAGTACCTTTATGCAAACTCCAAATGGGAAAATTGAAATTGATAAAAAATTTCCAAAATTTACTTTTCAATATACTCAAAGTTTACCCGAAATTTTAAATAATGATTTCACCTTTAGCAAATTGGATTTAAGAGTAGAATTTGAAAAAAAGTTCATCAACGGCCAAAAATCAACTTTTTTAATTCAAGGTGGATTTGCGTTTGGGGATATACCTTTAACGCATCTTTACAACAATTCTCCAAATAATTTAGACCGAGATAATTTACTTCAACGAATAACAGTAGCCGGGAAAAACAGTTTTGAAACCATGCTCTTTAATGAATTTTTCTCAAGTCGATTTGTAATGCTGCATCTCAAACATGGATTTAAACGCATAACTCTTTTCAAAAAAATAAAACCTTCATTGGTATTGGTAAGCCGTATGGCTTGGGGCGATATGGAAAAACCGGAACAACATATTGGGTTAAACTATAAAACCCTCAATGCAGGCTATTTTGAGTCCGGAATTGAATTAAATCAAATTTACAAAGGTTTTGGACTTGCCGGATTTTACAGATATGGTCCAAATCAGTTTGCCCGTTTGGAAGACAACATAGCGATTAAACTTACTTTTTCTCTAGACTTAGGGTTCTAAATAAGGAATAGGTTTTTTATATAAATCCCTATTAAAATCCGCATTTTCAGTAAGATTTACTTACCTTTGCAAACTCTAAATTTAACTTATGGCTAAATGGTTTAGCGTGGGCTTTTGGGAAGCGATAGCCCGAATTATTTTACGAAACAGAATAACCATTCTTTCAATCATTCTCCTTTTTACCATTTTCCTTGCTTTGCAATGGAAAAATATGAGATTTACCTATACCGAAGCCAATTTACTTCCGGACCACCATCAAATAAACCAAGAATACAACTTGTTCTTAGATAAATTTGGCGAAGAAGGAAATCTCATTGTTATTGGCATTCAAGATTCTACTTTTTTCACCCCAAACCAATTTGCCCAGTGGGTTAAACTACATGAA
>JANJWE010000264.1 GCA_024709705.1 Flavobacterium sp.
CCCTTCTTTTGTTTGGTATTGGTTTTCATTTTCGGGATTATTCGTTTCCAAAAACAAATCCATGTCATCGTTTTCAAACATCGTCAAACCATACGCATAGTCACGATTGTGACCCAAAAGTGGAAACGGAGTTCCGGCCAAATAATAGCCGTACATTTCATAATCAGGTGTCACGATGTGAGCTTCATACCAAGTGCAAGGTTGCGAAAAACCGATATGCGGATCATTCGCGAAAAGTACTTTTCCACTTTTGGTTTTTTGTGGACCAACTACCCAGCTGTTACTTCCTATGAAAGGTGGAACAGGAGAATTTTCCAATAAGGAAGCAACTGATTTTGAAATCTCTGAATACGCTTCCGATTTTCCTTTGAAGCTTTTTAATTTTGTATGAGCTAAAGAACCATCTATTCCAAAATCTTTCAGGTAATCCATTCCCAATTCATCCCGAATATCGGTCAATAATGGATCCGTTTTTTGAGCCATCGCAAAGCTGAATGCCATATATCCAAAAATATTATACACGTCTTTGATAGTGAATTTTTCTTTTGGAACACCGACTAATTGAAACTCGATTGGCGTAGGCCCTTCATCTAAAAACTGATTGATTCCATCAAGATAGGCTAAGGTCAATTGATAACTTTCACTGTTTTTATCCAATTGAGCAATGGCTTTTTCGGAATCTTCGTCAATCCCTAAACCAGAGAAAAACTTGTCGTTTTTAAGCATTACCGAACCGAAAATTTCGGACAATCTTCCCGGAGCAATGCGACGCATGAGCTCCATTTGCCACAAGCGGTCTTGAGCATGCACATAACCTAAAGTGGTCATTGCATCTTTTTGAGATTGAGCGTAAATATGCGGAATTCCGTATTCATCAAAATAAACAGTGGTTTCTTTTTGGATGGAATTTAAGGCAATTTCACCATCGTATTTTGGGGTTAAAAAGTAGGCATAACTTCCAACACCTATAGCCAAAATTACAAAAAGGATAAAAATGATGACTACAATTTTTTTCAGAATTCGCATGGGAAAGAATTTTGATTTAAAGTTACAAAAAAACCATTAAGAAATTAAGATTCATTAAGCTTTGATGCTCAATTTCACAACTTCTTAATGGTATAAAGTTTAAAAAATACTATTTACGTGGAAAGCTGATTTTCTCTCCTACATTCATTTTATTGTTTTTGGCTAAAACGCCACACATGTGAAACAACATGCGAGAACCAACGTTTCCGTCCCAGTCGTCATTTTCTCCGGGAGCGACTTCAACTAAATCAAATCCAATGATTTCTTTGTCTGTTTCAGCTAAACGACTTAACAAATAAGCGGCTTGTTCAAAGGAAAACCCGCCCGGAACCGGAGTTCCAGTGTTGGGACAATACCAAGGATACATTCCGTCAATATCAAAACTTATGCAGACTTTTTGAGGTAAAGCCGCGATAATGTCATCGCATTGTTGTTGCCATGTTTTCCCTTCAAAGGTTTCTTTTTTCAAATCGGAATCGGTGTGGATAACTACTCGCCCATTTTCTTTTTTTACCACCTCCACTTCTTGTTCGCAGAAATCGCGAATACCCACTTGCACAATTTTTGAAATATGCGGAATTTGTAACGCATTATACATAATTGAAGCATGCGAATAGGTGAAACCTTCGTAAGCAATTCGCAAATCCATGTGGGCATCTAAATGAAGAATTCCGAAATTATCGTGTTTTTCGGCTAAGGCTTGGTAATAGCCAAGTGGTGTACTGTGATCTCCACCCAACAAAACTACTTTTTTACCCTGATTCAACCAATGTAATGTTTTTTCACGAACAGCTTCTACCATATCGGAACAGGCGTAATTAATCTTATCCAAGTTTTTTTGCAAACCGGGATGGTGTTCAATTACCGAACCACTTTCGAGAGCTTCAATGATAGGTGCCGCTTTCTTTTTGTATTTTTTTGAGTTCTTTTTAACGCCTTTTGGTGATTCGTCTAAAAAGATGCCTAATTTCCACAATTCCGGAAATTCTTGGTGGTTTAAATCTACTTGAAAAGAAGCGTCTAAAATGGCTTCCGGTCCTTTTGATGCACCGGAACCATAACTTACGGTAACTTCCCATGGCACAGGGATTACAATAATTTCACTGTCTTCAATGGAAAACGGTAAGCCGAAAATAGTAGCATCGGCCAAACCGGGTTGGCTGGGGTCGAAGGTTTTGAGTATTTCTTGTTTTGTCATTTTTTGAGGTGCTAAGGTTCTGAGGTACTGAGTTGCTAAGGTTTTGAAATTCCTGCTTTTAAAATTTGTCCAAATTCATACATGTCTTCAAAAGAGCAGTAGAATGGTGCGGGTGCTAAACGGATAACGTTGGGTTCTCGCCAATCGGTGATGACGCCGTTTTTCATTAAATATTCGAATAAAGAGCGACCTTGACCATGCAAATAAACCGATAATTGACAAGCTCGTTCTTCTTGATTTTGAGGTGTAATGATTTCAAATTCGGTTCCGTCGATTTCTTTATCAATTTCGTGGAGGATGAATTCTAAATAAGCCGTTAGGAAATTCCTTTTTTGAATTAATTTTTTCATGCCCACTTCGGCAAACATTTCAACCGAAGCTAGATAAGGAGCGAGAGATAAAATGGGTAAATTACTGATTTGCCAACCATCGGCTCCGTTAACCGGATCAAAATCGGGTTCCATTTTGAAACGACGCTCTTTATTGTGTCCCCACCAACCGGCAAAACGAGGCAAATCGTTGTCGTGGTGATGTCTTTCGTGAACAAAACACCCGGAAGCATTACCCGGTCCGGAATTCATGTATTTGTAACTGCACCAACAGGCGAAATCTACGTCCCAATCGTGGAGTTCGAGTTCGATATTTCCAGCTGCATGAGCCAAATCCCAACCTACGTAAGCCCCGGTTTTATGACCGGCTTCTGTAATAGATTTGATGTCAAACACTTGTCCGGTATAATAGTTTACACCACCAATTAAAACTAATGCCAACTCCTCGCCTACTTCTTCGATTTTGGCAATGATATCTTCATGGTGAATGTTGTGTTCTCCTTCTCTACGTTTGATTTCAACGATGGCTTCTTTGGGGTCGTACCCATGAAATTTCACTTGACTTTGAAACATGTATTGGTCGGAAGGAAAGGCTTTTTCTTCGCAGATGATTTTGTATTTTTTGGGTGTAGGTCGATAAAAAGAAACCATCATCAAGTGAAGGTTTACCGTTAAGGTATTCATCACTGTAATTTCGGAGGGTTTTGCTCCCACGATTCCGCTTAATGGAATGGCAAAACGTTCGTGATAATCCCACCAAGGTTTGTCGGCATAAAAATGACCTTCAACTGCTAATTTTGCCCAATCGTTCATTACTTCATCCACATAAGCTTGGGTACGTTTGGGTTGTAACCCGAGTGAATTTCCGGTGAAATATATCACGTTTTTACCATTTATACTGGGAAAAAGAAATTCATCACGGTAGTTAAAAAGTTCGTCTTGTGCGTCTAATTGTTGAGCAAATTCGCGTGTATTTTGAAAATTCATGAAGTTGATTGTTTGTGTGGTAAAGGTAGTAATTTTTTAGTATTTTGAAATTGAACCTGTTTTGATAAACTTTTGAATTGAAAACTTAATGTAGCACAGATTGCGTGAGGGATAGAGCCTTTGTTTGAGCTCTTTTTATTTCAGCCCGGCGGGATGAAATAAAAAAGCGAGTGGCGACAGCCCGTTCGCCTTTTCGGCGGAACACGCCTAAAAAAAATCCCAACCGGAAAAGATTGGGATTTTGTATTTGTAAAACTGAAATAAAATCAGATTAAATAATCAACATGGCGTCACCATACGAGTAGAATCGGTATTTTTCTTTAATCGCTTCTTCGTAAGCTTTTTTCATTAAATCGTGACCACAGAAAGCCGAAATCATCATCAAAAGCGTTGATTTTGGGGTGTGGAAATTGGTCACCATACAATTGGCAATGCTAAAGTCGTATGGCGGGTAGATGAACTTGTTTGTCCAACCTTCGTAAGGATTCAATGTTCTGGCAGATGAAACCGAACTTTCGATGGCTCTCATGGAAGTAGTTCCGATACAGCAAACTCGTTTTTTATTGGCAATCGCATTGTTTACCACATCGCAAGCTTGTTGGGTGATAATCAACTCTTCGGAATCCATTTTGTGTTTGGATAAATCTTCTACTTCAACCGGATTAAATGTTCCTAAACCAACATGTAGGGTTACCTCGGCAAAGTCAATTCCTTTGATTTCGAGACGTTTCATTAAATGTTTAGAGAAATGCAAACCGGCTGTTGGAGCGGCTACAGCACCTTCTACTTTGGCATAAATGGTTTGGTAGCGTTCTTCATCTTCGGGAGTAACTTCTCTGTTGATGTATTTTGGGATTGGGGTTTCACCCAACTCGGTCAATTTATTTCTGAACTCATCGTATGAACCATCGTATAAAAAGCGAAGTGTTCTACCGCGAGAGGTAGTGTTGTCGATAACCTCAGCTACTAATGAATCATCGTCTCCAAAGTACAATTTGTTTCCTATACGGATTTTTCTCGCAGGATCAACCAAAACATCCCAAAGGCGTTGCTCTGCATTGAGTTCACGCAATAAGAATACTTCGATTCTGGCTCCGGTTTTTTCTTTGTTTCCGTACAAACGAGCGGGAAAAACTTTGGTATTGTTCATAATCATCACATCGCCATCATCAAAATAATCGATGATGTCTTTGAACAATTTGTGTTCAATTGTTTTTTTGGCTCTGTTCACCACCATTAAACGAGATTCGTCACGGTTTTCTGCTGGAAATTCTGCCAATAATTCGGCAGGTAAATTGAAGTTAAAATGAGATAATTTCATATATAGTGATTAGTGAATAGTAATTAGTGAATAGTTTCACTAGTTCTAAAATTCCGTTGGCAAATATACGATTGCGAAATAGGGGTTGTCAAGTGTTTTGAGGTTTATTTTTTTAATAAGTGGCTGAGTCGCTGAGTTTCTGAGTTTCTGAGTTTAATTTTTTGTGAAAATTTGGTTTTATTAACTAATTTGAAATCCGAATTTTTCTAGATCTTCCCAAAAAGTGGGATAGGATTTTGAAACGACTTCAGCTTCTTCAATTACAATTGAGGTTAATAAAGCCAATGGTGCAAAAGCCATGGCCATGCGGTGATCTTGGTAGGTTTTTACACTTATATTTTCATTGATTTTTACTGATGGTTCTAGCGTTAAACTGTCGTTGGTAACAAAAACAGTAGCACCTAGTTTTGTCAATTCATTTTTCAAGGCTTCTAATCTATCTGTTTCTTTGATTTTCAAGGTATGTAATCCTGTTAAATGGCAGCCTATTTCCAATCCGAAACAGGTAACCGCGATGGTTTGAGCGATGTCGGGTGAATTGTTAAGGTTATGGGTAAAAGGTAATGGGTGATGGGTGTGTATTTTTGAAATTGTTATGGAATTATTATAATTGAAAACCGTTTCTACTCCAAAACTTTTGTAGATTTCAGCTAAAGCAGCATCACCTTGCAAGCTGTTTTCTTTGTAGCTTGAAAGGGTGATTTGCGTTCCGATTGGAGATAAGGCAATAATAGAAAACCAATAGGAAGCAGAAGACCAGTCACTTTCAATAGTAAAGAGTTGGGAGTTGATAGTATGGAGTGGTTTGACGGTAATTTGGTTTTCAACAAAAGTGGTTTCTACTCCAATGTCATTCAGCAAAGCCAATGTCATTTTGATGTAGGGAATGGAGGTAATTTCTCCTTCTAAGGTTAACTCTAATCCGTTTTCGAGTTTGGGAGCAATTAATAATAAAGCTGAAATATATTGGCTACTCACGTTTGCCGGAAGAGCAACTTTGTTTTGGGTAATTTTTTTGCCTTTGATGCGAATGGGTGGGAAACCATGATTTTCTTCGTAACTGATTTCAGCACCCAGTTGTTGAAGAGCTTCAACCAGAATTTTGATGGGACGTTCTTTCATTCGAGACGAACCGGTTAGTATGATTTCTTTTCCTTCTTGAATGGCGAAATAGGCGGTGAGGAAACGCATTGCTGTACCGGCGTGGTGGATGTCGATAGTTTGGGTGATGGGTGATGGGTGATGGGTAATTGCCAAAGCTTTGAGCATTACTTTTGAGTCATCAGAATTGGAGGTGTTTTCTAAAACTAAATTAGGATATAGGGCTTGAAGCAACAACAATCGGTTGGTTTCAGATTTGGAACCGGTGATGGATAGTTGGAAGTTGGAAGTTGGGAGTTGGGAGTTATATTTTAAGTGTACATTCATTATTTAGTAACAACTTTTAGTCCGATGATAGAAATGATTAGGGTGCTGATAAAAAATACTCGCCAAAAAGTGGCAGGTTCTTTGAATACAAAGATACCAACAAGCACGCTTCCTACTGCTCCAATTCCAGTCCAAACAGCATAAGCGGTTCCGATGGGTAATTCTTTGGTTACTTTGACTAATAAAACCATGCTGATAGTAAGGCAGACTAAAAATCCGGCATACCATAACCACATGGTTGTTCCGGTAGTTTCTTTGGCTTTTCCGAGACAAGCCGCAAAGGCTACTTCAAATAAACCGGCGATAACAAGTAGAATCCAATTCACTTCTTTTTTCTGTTTCTTATTTTTTCAAAGATAAACAATTCGGCTAAAGCCATGGAAACTGCCCAAAAAATGATAAAAAACCAAGGATTGTGATTTTCATCTTCCAAAAAATAAGTCATTAACCAGCCAATGAGTCCGTAGATAATCAAAGCGGTAATGAAATGGATAACCTTCTTTTTCAATACTATTTTAGTTTATCGTTATTATGATGCCTGTCGTGGTCGCGTTTGGTTTTCAAGTCCATTTTCTTATCAAAAGCGGCTTGTAAATCCACTCCGGTTTGATTGGCTAGGCAAAGTACTACGAAAACCACATCGGCGAGTTCTTCGCCAAGGTCTTTGTTTTTATCGCTTTCTTTTTCGGATTGTTCGCCATAACGACGGGCGATAATGCGGGCTACTTCACCTACTTCTTCGGTGAGTTGAGCCATGTTGGTTAATTCATTAAAATAGCGAACACCATGGTTTTTGATCCAGTTATCTACTTCGAGTTGGGCGTTTTGGAGGTTCATAATTATAATTTTCTCAAAATTATCTTTTCATTTTGTTTTTCAATCATGTTTTTGAAAAAAAGTTTAATTGATT
>JANJWE010000271.1 GCA_024709705.1 Flavobacterium sp.
GTTGTTGATTCAACTGCAGTAGCACAAGTTCTAAAAAAATAAAAATTTAATCTAATATACGAATATGTCAGCACACGATCACGCACACGACCACGATCACGCACACGACCATGAACATCATCATAAAGATACTTTTATAACCAAGTACATCTTTAGTATTGATCATAAAATGATTGCCAAACAATACCTTATAACAGGTTTGATAATGGGTATCATTGGAGTTGGGATGTCGTTGTTATTCAGAATGCAATTGGCTTGGCCCGAAGAGTCATTCAAAATATTCAATATTCTTTTAGGAGATAATTTTGCACCGGACGGTGTAATGCGAAATGATATTTACCTTGCTTTGGTAACCATACATGGTACAATCATGGTGTTTTTTGTATTAACTGCCGGATTAAGTGGAACATTCAGTAACCTTTTAATTCCATTACAAATTGGTGCACGAGATATGGCATCCGGTTTTATGAACATGATTTCGTACTGGTTGTTTTTTCTATCTAGTGTTATCATGGTTATTTCTCTCTTTGTAGAGTCAGGACCAGCCTCTGCAGGTTGGACTATTTATCCTCCTTTAAGTGCTTTACCACAAGCTATTCCGGGTTCTGGAACAGGTATGACTTTATGGTTAGTGTCTATGGCCATCTTTATTGCCTCTTCATTAATGGGTTCATTAAATTATGTGGTAACTGTTATTAATTTGAGAACCAAAGGAATGTCTATGACAAGACTTCCCTTAACTATTTGGGCATTTTTTATCACAGCTATCATTGGTATTGTTTCATTTCCTGTCCTTTTATCAGCTGCTTTGTTGCTAATTTTCGACAGAAGTTTTGGAACCTCATTCTTTTTATCTGATATTTTTATAGCAGGTGAGGTATTACATTATCAAGGTGGTTCGCCAGTGTTATTTGAACATTTGTTTTGGTTCCTAGGTCACCCTGAAGTTTACATTGTATTATTACCCGCACTTGGTATTACATCAGAAATTATAGCAACCAATGCACGTAAACCTATTTTTGGTTACCGTGCCATGATAGCTTCTATTATTGCAATTGCTTTCCTTTCTACAATAGTTTGGGGTCACCATATGTTCGTGTCAGGGATGAATCCTTTCTTAGGTTCAGTATTTACTTTTACCACATTATTGATTGCAATTCCTTCTGCTGTTAAAGCGTTCAATTACATTACAACCTTGTGGAAAGGTAACTTACAATTAAACCCAGCTATGTTGTTTTCAATTGGATTAGTTTCTACTTTCATTACAGGTGGATTAACAGGTATCATTTTAGGAGACAGTACATTAGATATTAATGTACATGACACCTATTTTGTTGTAGCTCACTTCCACTTAGTTATGGGTATCTCGGCTCTTTATGGAATGTTTGCCGGAATTTACCATTGGTTCCCAAGAATGTTTGGCAGAATGTTAAACAAAAACTTAGGATACGTTCACTTCTGGGTAACTGCTGTTTGTGCTTACGGGGTTTTCTTTCCAATGCACTTTATAGGTATGGCAGGTTTACCAAGAAGATATTATACCAATACGGCTTTTCCATTGTTTGATGATTTGCAAAATGTGAATGTTATCATTACCATGTTTGCACTTATCGGAGGGGCTTTCCAATTGGTATTTATATGGAATTTCTTCCACAGTATGTTCTATGGCAAAAAAGCCGAAATGAACCCATGGAAATCAAATACATTAGAGTGGACTGCTCCTGTTGAGCATATTCACGGGAACTGGCCTGGTGCTTTACCTGAAGTTCACAGATGGCCTTACGATTACAGTAAGCCAGGACATGACACAGACTTTGTTCCCCAAACCGTTCCAATGGGTCCAGATGAGGAACAATTACACCACTAAATTTTTAGATTATTAATTCATATTTAAAGTCCTTTCTTTTCATAAGAAAGGGCTTTTTTATTTGTTTTATGTTTTACTATTAAGGCAAAACATTTTCTATCTTTGTTTTATGAACGAATTTTTAGATCCTACCAACAAAGGTTTTAACCCTGAAGAACTTGACTTAGAAAAAAAGTTGAGACCCTTATCTTTTGATGATTTCTCTGGACAAGAACAAGTGTTAGAAAACTTAAAAGTTTTTGTTGAAGCTGCCAATCTCAGAAACGAAGCCTTAGACCATGCTTTATTTCACGGTCCGCCAGGTTTAGGCAAAACAACTTTAGCTAATATTTTAGCCAATGAATTGGGTGTAGGTATTAAAATAACTTCTGGACCCGTATTGGATAAACCGGGAGATTTAGCCGGATTGTTGACCAATTTGGAAGAACGCGATGTTCTTTTTATAGATGAAATTCACCGTTTAAGTCCCGTCGTTGAAGAATATTTATATTCTGCAATGGAGGATTTTAAAATAGATATTATGATTGAATCTGGGCCAAATGCCAGAACCGTTCAAATCAATTTAAATCCTTTTACATTAGTAGGTGCTACTACTCGTTCAGGTTTGCTCACCGCACCAATGCGTGCTCGTTTTGGAATTCAAAGTCGATTACAATATTATAACACAGAACTTTTGACCACAATTGTGCAAAGAAGTGCTTCAATCTTAAAAGTACCTATATCCATGGAAGCAGCTATAGAAATAGCCGGAAGAAGTAGAGGTACTCCTCGTATAGCAAACGCATTGTTGCGAAGAGTTCGAGATTTTGCCCAAATTAAAGGTAATGGAAAAATTGATATTGAAATTGCAAAATATGCACTACAAGCTTTAAATGTTGATGCTCATGGCTTGGATGAAATGGATAATAAAATCCTATCAACCATAATTGATAAATTTAAAGGGGGGCCAGTAGGATTATCAACTTTGGCCACTGCTGTTTCAGAAAGTGGTGAAACTATAGAGGAGGTATATGAACCTTTTTTAATTCAAGAAGGATTCATCATGCGAACCCCAAGAGGTAGAGAAGTAACAGAGAAGGCTTATAAGCATTTGGGGAAAATAAGAACCAACATTCAAGGTGGTCTTTTCTAATAGCGTAAATGTCATTCCTATGAATAGTGATTTTCATTTGTTAAGTTTTGATACATAATAAAGAAAAAAATACAGCTTTTATAAAATCCGAAGCCAAACGCCTCGGATTTCTCTCTTGTGGTATTTCAAAAGCCGGTTTTCTGGAAGAAGAAGCTCCGCGTCTCGAAAAGTGGCTCAACAAAAACATGAACGGTCAAATGAGTTATATGAAAAATCATTTTGACAAGCGTTTAAACCCAACATTGATAGTGGATGGAGCCAAAAGTGTCATTTCATTATTACTGAATTATTATCCATCCGAATTTCAAAACAAAGAAAGTTATAAGATTTCAAAATATGCCTACGGACAAGATTATCATTTTGTCATTAAAGAAAAACTGAAAGAATTATTATACTTCATACAAACCGAAATTGGCGAAGTTTCCGGTAGAGCATTTGTTGATTCAGCCCCCGTATTAGATAAAGCTTGGGCGGCCAAAAGCGGTTTGGGTTGGATGGGAAAAAACACCAATCTCATCACCCAAAAAGTGGGTTCATTCTACTTTATTGCAGAATTAATTGTAGATTTAGATTTAGAATATGATACCCCAACCACCGACCATTGTGGTTCCTGCACGGCTTGCATTGATGCTTGCCCAACCGAAGCCATTGTGGCTCCCTATGTGGTAGATGGCAGCAAATGCATTTCCTATTTCACTATCGAATTAAAAGAAAATATCCCAATCGAAATGAAAGGCAAATTCGATGACTGGATTTTTGGTTGCGATGTGTGCCAAGATGTTTGTCCATGGAACCGTTTTTCAAAACCACATAACGAACCACTTTTTCAAGCCAATCCCGAATTACTTTCTTTTACTAAAAAAGATTGGGAGGAAATAACCGAAGATGTTTTTAAAGAAGTATTTAAAAACTCAGCGGTGAAACGAACCAAGTTGGAAGGATTGAAGAGGAATGTGGAGTTTTTGAGGTAATTTTTTTGGAATAAATTTCAAAAAATTATGTAAGAGTCAAAATTTAACACCAAAAGAAATTCTTTTAAAATTTCAATATTCCCATAACTCTCTTACCTTTGTGAGTCAAACATAGAAGAATCAAATTCATGCACAAAGACACCAAACGCAGAGAAGCCCTTTTATACCACGCAAAACCCAATCCGGGAAAGATTCAGGTGGTTCCTACAAAAAAATATGCTACCCAACGTGATTTGTCCTTGGCCTATTCGCCGGGTGTAGCAGAACCTTGTTTGGAAATTGCCAAAGATGTAAATAACGTTTATAAATATACTGCCAAAGGAAATTTGGTAGCTGTAATATCTAATGGAACCGCTGTTTTAGGGCTTGGTGATATTGGACCCGAAGCTTCAAAACCCGTGATGGAAGGTAAAGCTTTGCTTTTCAAAATTTTTGCCGATATAGATGTGTTTGATATTGAAGTGGGAACTAAAGATATTGATGCCTTTATCGAAACGGTTAAGAATATTGCCCCCACATTTGGAGGAATTAATTTAGAAGATATTAAAGCTCCCGAATCATTTGAAATCGAACGCCGTTTGGTAGAAGAACTCAATATCCCCGTGATGCATGATGACCAACACGGAACAGCCATTATCTCATCGGCAGCTTTATTGAATGCTTTAGAATTGGCTAACAAGAAAGCAAATGATGTAAAAGTTGTGGTGTCAGGTGCAGGGTCTGCTGCTTTGGCTTGTGCCAATTTATATCTCTTACTTGGGGTTAAAGCCGAAAACATCATAATGTTTGACAAGGATGGGGTACTACATACTGAAAGAACGGATTTATCACCATTACAACATAAATATACATCTGGAAAAAAAGGAACAACTTTAGGCGAAGCCATGAAAGGAGCCGATGTTTTCTTGGGATTGTCTGCCGGAAATATTTTGACACCTGAAATGTTACTAGATATGGCTTACGACCCGATAGTTTTTGCCATGGCTAATCCCGTACCGGAAATTGATTATAATGTTGCTATCAATACTCGTGAAGATATTATTATGGCAACCGGTCGGTCGGACCATCCCAATCAGGTAAATAATGTTTTGGGATTTCCCTATATTTTCAGAGGAGCTCTTGATGTTAGAGCAACCAAAATTAATGAAGCCATGAAAATGGCAGCCGTTTATGCCCTGGCAGAATTGGCTAAAATGCCGGTGCCGGAACAAGTGAATATTGCTTATGGTGAAACCAAATTAAATTTTGGTCGTGATTATATCATTCCGAAACCTTTTGATCCCAGATTGATTACGATTGTAGCTCCTGCTGTAGCCAAAGCGGCAATGGAATCCGGAGTAGCTCAAAACCCAATAACAGATTGGGAAAAATATGAAGAAGAATTAGCAGAACGCCTGGGGTCTGACAACAAAATGGTACGTTTGTTAGCCAATAGGGCTAAAACAGAACCTAAGCGAATTGTGTTTGCTGAGGCAGATCATTTAGATGTGTTGAAAGCAGCTCAAATTGTCATGGAAGAGGGTATTGGGAAGCCAATTTTACTTGGAAATAAAGAAATTATTTTAGAATTGAAAGAGGAAATTGGTTTTGATGCCGAGGTTCTAATATTAGATCCAAAAACCAAAGAATGTGACGAGAAACGATTGCAATATGCCAATACGTATTGGGAAAGTCGAAAAAGAAAAGGTTTAACCCAATTAGATGCACAAAAGTGGATGCGTGAACGCAATTATTTTGCTGCCATGATGGTAAATGAAGGAGAAGCCGATGCCCTGGTAACCGGCTATTCCCGCAGTTATCCATCTGTTGTAAAACCTATAATGCATCTCATTGATAAAGCACCGGGTGTTTCCAGAATTGCTACCACAAATATGATGATGACCAACAGAGGTCCTATGTTCTTGTCTGATACAGCTATAAATGTAGATCCTTCTGCAGACGACTTGGCTAAAATTGCGTTGATGACAGCAAAAACAGTTAGAATGTTCGGTTTGGTTCCCGTTATA
>JANJWE010000282.1 GCA_024709705.1 Flavobacterium sp.
CCTCTATGTCTACTCTCAGTTCGGGCCTCGTTCCAGTGGGCTCTAAAGTCGTTGTAATTTACCGTTTCTCTGTTTTTATAAAACTTAGATTCAAAATCATACAAATTACCCTGCTCCTTACCTTCGTAATAACGAGGCGTGTAGTTAAAACTTTTATTTCGGGGTAATTTAATTAATGATCGCTTTAGCATCTTCTTTGATATTATCTTTCAAAGTTAAACAATTCCAAACGGACTAGAAAATTTAGCTCTGTGAAAGTTTTGTTAGTTTTTTAACAAAAAAACCAACCTGTAAAAAGGTTGGTTGGATGTATAAAATAGAAACCCTATTACAATGCAGTCATCTTGATAGCGGCTACAGCTGCTTCTACGCCTTTATTGCCGTGTTTTCCGCCGCTTCTATCTAAGGATTGTTGCTTGTTATTATCGGTTAGTACACAAAATATAACAGGCATTTTTCCGGATAAATTTAAATCTTTAATGCCATGTGTTACCCCTTCACAAACAAAATCAAAGTGCTTGGTTTCACCTTGAATTACACTTCCTATGGCAATAATTCCGGCTAAATTTGGAAAAGAATCCATCATTTTTTTACAACCGTAAATTAATTCAAAACTTCCGGGTACATTCCATCTGATAATGTTTTGAGAAGCCACATTATTATCTATTAGAGTATCATAAGCTCCTTGATACAGCCCTTCAGTAATATCGTCATTCCATTCTGAAACAACAATCCCAAACGAAAGTTGACTAACGTTTGGGAGTTGTGTTTTATCGTATTGGGATAAATTTTTATTTTCGGTTGCCATATTTATTGAGCCATTCCGATTAAACCGTCTATGTTTCGGGCTTCTGGAGCCGACTCATATTTTTCTTTTATTTGAGTAAAATAATTCAATGCTTCGGTTTTATTTCCTAAAGTAAAAGCTGTCTGACCTGCTTTTAAAAGAAAACGAGGCGTTGTCAAATCATTTTCATTCATTTCTGCCGCTTTTTTATAATAATCTAAAGCTTCTTTCAATTGATTTTTTTGAGCAAAAGCATCACCTATAGCACCTTTGGCTAAAGCTGAAATAATCAAATCATCCGATTTGAATTTGTCTAGATGGCTGATGGCTTCTGTATTTTTACCTAAATTCAAATAAGCCATACCGGCATAATAATTGGCTAAGTTTCCGGCATCTGTTCCGGAATAATGCTCTGCAATTTTCAAAAAGCCAAATTTACCATCGGCACCATTTAAAGCCAAAGTAAACAAACTGTCTTTAGAAGTAGTTGAATCTAAAGCACTTTGAAAGTTTTGTTGTGCCATAAACATTTCATCGGCTGCTTCAAGCTCTTTGGGATCGGCTACAAATTTTTGATACAATAAATATCCCACTGTAACAAATGCAATAGCACCAACAATTCCAAAAATATATTTTTGATTTTTAACAACCCATTCTTCAGCACGAGAAGCACCTTCATCCAAAGTATTAAAAACTTCGGCAGTAGTACTGTCTTTTGCATCTACATCAATGTTATCTTCAATATCTTCAACTTCTTTTGGTTTTGGAGATTTAAAACCTCTTTTATTGTATGTTGCCATTTATATTAAATTTAATGAGCCGCAAAAATAAAATTTTTATTGAAATTTAAAAGTCATTTTGAACTATATTTTTTAGAAAAAGGTGTAATCCATCAAAATTTGAAAAAAATTGCGAAATTCGTGTTACTTTTGTCCTACTGAATTTTAATTCTCATTAGCGAAATTTCAAACTTACAGTGATTTTAAAACAACTCTCCATTTTTAATTATAAAAGTATTTCGGAAAAACAATTCGAATTTGATTCCAAAATCAATTGTTTTGTTGGGAAAAATGGAGTTGGGAAAACGAATGTACTCGATGCAATTTATCATTTGGCCTATGGTAAAAGTTATTTTAATCCGTTGGCGATTCAAAACATAAAACACGGAACCGACTTTTTTTTACTGGAGGGAGACTTTGAAAAAAATGAAAGATTAGAACAAATTAGTTGCAGTCTCAAAAAAGGTTTAAAAAAAACACTGAAAAGAAATGCCAAAGTGTATGAAAAATTATCAGAACACATCGGCTTAATTCCGTTGGTTATCATTTCACCGGCTGATACTGACTTGATTACCGAAGGCAGTGAGACACGAAGAAAATTCATGGATAGTATTTTGTCACAACTAGACAATACGTATCTCAACAGCTTGATTCTTTACCAAAAAACTGTTGCCCAAAGAAATGCTTTGCTAAAATATTTTGCTTTAAATCATGTTTTTGATGCCGATACACTTCAAATATACAACGAACAATTGTATGAAATGGGCACCGAATTGTATCAAAAAAGGGTCCGATTTATTACTGAATTTATTCCTTATTTTTCAAAATACCATCAAATTATAACCCAGTCTGAAGAACAAGTTTACATTCGCTATGAAAGTGATTTGGAAAAACAAAGTTTACTTGAACTTTTAGATCAAAATATAGCCAAAGACAGAGCACTTCAATATACGAGTGTGGGCATACACAAAGATGATTTACATTTTGAAATTGAGGCTTATCCCATAAAAAAGTTTGGTTCTCAAGGCCAACAAAAATCTTTTCTAATTGCACTCAAATTAGCCCAATTTGAATTTCTCAAAAGAGAAAGCGGTCAAAAACCAATTCTCCTTTTTGATGATATTTTTGACAAATTAGATGAGTTTAGAGTAAGTAAAATTGTAGAGATGGTCAATGATAATGCTTTTGGACAACTTTTTATTTCGGATACACATCCGGAACGCACTGAAAAGATTGTTAAAAGCACACATCAATCGTATAAAATTTTTCATTTATAGAATTATTATTTGAAATTTTCTAAAGAAAAATCTTAAATAAACTCTAAATCCGAAACAAGTTCTGGTTTTTTATTCTTTTTAGCTAAAAATCAAATAGGTTAAACCAATTCTATTCCCTTTTTCTTACATTTGAACTTCCTTTTGAAAAGGAATACATTTCAACTAAATACAAGCCATTTAATTTAATATTTACACCTATGAAACGTATTTCATTCAAATCTTCTTATATCCTGATTTTTGGAGTTCTATGTCTTTTTTTTGGAATACAATTTATACTTCTTGACTCCTTAAAATCCTTAAAAAAGGTAAAAGAGTCGAATCAAAAAGCCTTAGAATTGCAATTGTACCCCAATCAGGTATTCTCAATAATTCATTTGGCAAACTATAATTTCTTGCAGGCTCAACACTTTTTTGACTTATATCTTTTGGAACATCAAACTTCCGATTTTGAAAAATACCAGTTTCACATAAACACTACCATTCAATATCTTGATACTTTGTCAAAGGAAGAAAAACTTCTGAAAACATTTAAATCAACCTTTTCAGAAAAAATCAATTTAGAAAAGCAACTCATAGATTCTCAAAAAGAATTAGAACAATGGGTGAACCAGGGTATATCCCCAATTATTGAATATGAATTTGACGCCTACAAAATAAAAAAATACGACATAGAACGCGTTTTAAGAACGGTAGAATATGATAGTATTAAATTAAGTAACGAGGTTATCAAAAGAGGTATTTTGGCACGAATAGGCAATGCTATTTCAGGCAAATACGATATTCAAAAAGAAGAACTACAAGTTTATATGAAGGTTGTTTTAGATCAAAAACCAATATCCGGTAATTTTGAAAACCAATTAAAAAATGTTTTTATTTCAACAGACAGATTTTACACCAATCAATTTAACGTATTCAAAAACAAGATTCATAAAACTCAAATCAAGCAGAAAAAACTAATTCAAATCAATCACGAAATAGTAAACCATTGTCACAGTATTTTTAATTTTTATAAAGATTTTTACACTCAAAATAAAGAAGCACACCGTAAACAAATCATGGAAGATGTAAAAAAAGATTTCAACAAAAACGAAATCTACATTTACCTACTGCAAGGCATCACCTTACTTTTTTTTATAGGAATTATTGGTTATTTAAGATTAGGCAAAAATCAAAACATTTAATCTTTTGATGGAGTAAATATCTGCTAAAAATTGTAAATTGGTCAAAAATATTTAGGCAAGAAAATATGTTAAAAGCAGAATCATTACAGTTTTTAGAAGATTTAAAACAAAACAATAATACCGAATGGTTTCATGCTCAAAAAAAGAGATATGAAAACTATAAAACGGATTACAAAAACCTCATTGCTTCACTATTAGAAAAAATGAAAGTCATGGATCCGGCTTTAACTACATTGGAAGTTAAAAATTGTACTTTCAGAATTAATCGAGATATTCGCTTTTCCAAAGATAAATCGCCCTACAAAACCAATTTAGGAATTTGGATGCCTATTCAAACTTTTTCAAAAAATGCTCCGGGATATTACATACATTATGAAAAAGGCAACAGCTTTGTAGCCGGAGGATTGTATTGTCCGGAAACGGAAGAATTGAAAAAAATAAGAACCGAAGTTGCCTATTTCTATGATGACTTAGAAGAAATAGTTTCGGATAAATCCTTTCAAAACACTTATGGCGATTTAGATCGAAACGAAAGTAACAGCCTGAAAAAAGCACCCAAAGATTTTGATCCCAATCACGAAGCAATTGCCTATTTAAAACTCAAGAGTTTTACCGCTACTTGTAAAATTGAAGACACTGCATTTTTGCAACCTGATTTTTGTGAAATGGCTACAAAAAAACTCCTACCTTTGAAGCCTTTAAATGCATTCTTACAGCGTGCCTTAGACCCTTTGGAATAACTCATGACTACAATTGAAAATTTTTCACTCAAAGAATACAATACTTTTGGTATTGAAGCCAAAGCCAAACAATTTGTCTCTGTATCCAGTACAGTAGAACTTATTGAAGTTTTGAAAACTAATTCCTCTACCCCTATTTTTATTTTGGGCGGCGGAAGCAACATGCTACTCACTAAGGATATCGATGCTTTGGTTATTCATGTTAATTTAAAAGGTAAAAAAATTATACATGAAGATGCCGATTATGCTTGGGTTGAAGGTATGGCCGGTGAAAACTGGCATGAATTTGTGTTATGGACTTTAGACCAAGGTCTGGGAGGGCTAGAAAACTTATCCTTAATTCCGGGAAATGTGGGAACAACTCCCATTCAAAACATCGGAGCCTATGGCGTTGAAATTAAAGACACTTTTGATCATTGTACCGCCATTTCCAGAAAAACAAGAGAAGAAGTTACTTTTGACCGGGATACATGTAAATTTGATTACCGAGAAAGTATTTTTAAAAATGAGGCAAAAGACCAGTATGTAATTACTAAAGTAGTTTTCAAACTAACTAAGAAAAATCATAAAAAAAATACTTCATACGGAGCCATTGAGCAAGAATTGGCCTTGAAAAACATAACCCATCCCACTCTAAAAGACATTAGTAATGCTGTAATTGCTATTCGTAACAGCAAACTTCCCAACCCTAAAGAATTGGGAAATAGCG
>JANJWE010000284.1 GCA_024709705.1 Flavobacterium sp.
TCTGTCATATCCGTCGCGAAAGCGTTGTTCGTCGAATGCCGTGCAACCGTAGAGATCCAGGAAAAGCTGGTTGTGCGCCTCGTTCTGTTTGGCGGCGAGCTTCTCTCTACTCAAACTCAAGTTACGTTACGTTACCAAGGGATTGAAGGTGCGGTTCAATTGTATGTTTATGACTTGACCGGCAGACTTATGGATACTGCTACTATTGAGAACGGTAGCGGATTGTTGGAATTGCCTACCGCTGCCTATCCAGAGGGTATGTATTTGGTGGTATTGCGACAAGGTGGGAAACTCCTAAGTCAACATAAATTGATTAAAAATTAATAACCTATTAGGCCGCTTTCGGGCGGCCTTTTCTTTAAATTACTGCTTATGAAAAAAACTACGTATTTGTTATTATTAACACTATTTCCATCATTGGGATGGGGGCAATGCTTTGTAAAATTTGGAGGCGGTCAAAACAACATCATAGCTCAAAAGAGTGATGGAACGGTATGGTTTTGGGGCTGGGGAGCCAATGGGCAATCGGGATTGGGCAATAGTCAGAATCAATTGTTACCCGTACTGTATGGTAATTTGAATCAACCCTGGTTGGATTTTAAAATAATAAAGATATTTATTGTCTGCTAAATCATTAAAAAACCTCAATCTTAACGTACTTGTATTTAACATGATTTTATCATCAATATTAAATAAAGCTGTTTTTCCCCATGTTGCACCAGAGCAAGATAATACGATATCACCTTTATTTATTAAAAAATGAGAATATTTTTCCTCAAACTCCTGAAATGAAATATACTTTTGAGATTTCATCATATCCAGACTACCATCTAAAATATTAGTAACAGTCAAAAATTGTATTCCATTTTCAGAATATTGATGTTTTCTAATTCCTGGACCTTCCTGTATTAAAGAAACATTTGAAAGTCTTTCCCATACCCAATTTGAAGGGATTTCAAAAGGAATCTCTTTTTCTTGTAATAAAGGGACATCATTCTTTTTTGGAATGAGGCCATTATTCATCAAAATTCGTTTGCTGGACTTTAATTTCTGAACTAATTCAATTGCAGTTTCCATTATCTTACTAATTCATTAAGTGTTCCTAAAATCTCATTTGTTTCCTCGTCTAAGGTTTGCATTTCTTCTAAGATTAATGCAGGTTCACGTAGCGGAGTTTCTTCGGGTTTGTTTGGGTTTTTAACCGATAAGTCACAAGTGGTTTCGATAACATCTGCAACTGAAAGATTCCAAGATTTTTCGGTTTCAGGTTTTGTAGCTAGTAAGTCTATAAACTCTTGTAAATCGTTATCGTTTAATGGGTTGGTTTTTCCCATGTTTCTACCGGCATCAAACTGATAGTACCAAATGTTTTTTGTGGGTTCGCCTTTGGTAAAAAACAACACTACTGTTTTAACGCCTGCCCCTAAGAACGTTCCTTGTGGCATGTCGAGAATGGTGTGTAAATTACAGGTTTCTAATAAGTGTTGTCGTAAGGCTACTGAAGCATTATCGGTATTACTTAAAAATGTATTTTTAATAACCACCGCTGCACGACCGCCAGCTTTTAATGACTTGATAAAGTGTTGCATAAACAAGAAGGCCGTTTCTCCTGTTTTGATGTCGAAGTTTTGTTGCACCTCGATACGTTCTTTTCCTCCAAATGGTGGATTAGCCAAGATAATATCGTAACGGTCTTTTTCTTGAATGTCACGTATGTTTTCGCCTAGCGTATTGGTGTGCACAATGTTTGGTGCTTCTATGCCATGCAAAATCATGTTCATCGTTCCAATGATGTAGGCTAAGTTTTTCTTTTCTTTTCCGAAGAACGTATGGTCTTGCAACTGCTCAAAATTGGCAGCTGTTTTTTCCATTTTCTCATATAAATACTCGTACGCTTCACACAAGAAACCTGCAGAACCACATGCTGGATCGTATATTTTTTCTCCAATTTTAGGGTTCATTACTTTTATCATCGTACGAATCAATGGACGTGGTGTATAATATTGTCCACCATTACGACCGGCATTGCCCATGTTTTTAATCTTGGTTTCGTACAAATGCGATAATTCGTGTTTATCGACACTGGTTCCAAATGGTAAACCATCGACCATGTTGATGATTTCACGCATATTGTAGCCCGATTTGATTTTGTTGCTCAATTCAGAGAAGATTTCGCCAATTTTATATTCGATGGTTTTTGGGTTATCGATGTGTTTTTCCTTGAAACTTGCTAAGTATGGGAATAATTCGAATTCTACAAATTTTACTAAATCGGGTCCGATAAGTGCTTTGTGGATGTCTATTTCTCCTTTTTCATTTTTTATGAGCTGCCCAATTTTCCCATTGGAATTTTGGCTCTAAAATAGGTGTATAGTTTTTTCCTTCTAGTATGGCTTTGTCTTCACGGTTTTTGTCAAAACTGTCTAAGTATCTTAAAAACAATACCCAAGAGGTTTGTTCGATGTAATCGATTTCTGAATCTGCTCCTGAATCTTTATATAGTAAGTCGTCAATGTTTTTGAATGTT
This sequence comes from Flavobacterium sp., assembly GCA_024709705.1. Lineage (GTDB taxonomy): Bacteria > Bacteroidota > Bacteroidia > Flavobacteriales > Flavobacteriaceae > Flavobacterium. The sequence continues at coordinate 2,528 of JANJWE010000284.1, forward strand.
TGCTCGAAATTGGCCATTGTATTTTTGTAAGTTTATTAATTGTAAATGTAGTGAAAAGGGATTGAATTAGGAGTTGGTGGTAACTCAATATTCATTTGGTTGTCGTTTCATTTTGTACATTACATTATGCTGATATGATTCTTACAAACATACAAAAAAATAGTGCGGTTGAAAATGCGGAAATCGGTAATGATAGAGAAAAACAAATTGCTATTTTATCTTCAATTCATACCATTTGGATTATACCCTTAACGGTCAGCTCAATTTACGAATTTCTATATCAACCAAAAAGTTATCAAACTTATCAACAAAATATTTTTTAATATGTTGATATATAAATATTCAAATAGGATATAAAAGTATTATTTGATTTAATTTTGAAGAAGCAATTCAACTTAATTATTCTTTAAAACATGATGTATGGAAAAATATGTTATTAAAAGAAATGGTGTTTTTAAGCCGTTTGAATTATTTAAAATAGCACAAGCTATCGAAAAAGCTTTTCAAAGTGAATCACAAATCTTTAATCCGTTAGTGGTAGAGGAAGTGATGAAACAATTAGACACTAAAGAAACATGGGCAGTTGAAGAAATTCAAGATACCATAGAAAAAGTATTGTTTGACTTTAATCATTATGACGTAATGCGTTCGTTCATGCTTTACCGACATACGCGTAAATTACAGCGAGAACACGTTAACGGATTAAATGAAGACACGACCTATGTTGACAGTACGCAAACCATTGAAGAATATATATCGCAAACCGATTGGCGAATTAATGCGAATGCCAATACATCTTATTCAAACGCCGGCTTAGTGAATAATGTGGCCGGTAAAATTATTGCCAACTACTGGTTGGATAAAGTGTACACTCCAGAAGAAGGCTATGCACACCGAAACGGTGATATTCATATACACGATTTGGATTGCTTGACCGGTTATTGTGCAGGATGGAGTTTACGCGTTTTATTAAACGATGGTTTCAATGGCGTACGTGGCCGTGTGGAAAGTAAACCTCCCTCTCATTTTAGAGAAGCTTTGGGACAAATGGCTAATTTTTTAGGCATTTTGCAGAGTGAATGGGCGGGTGCACAAGCGTTTAGTTCGTTTGATACCTATTTAGCACCCTATGTTTTTAAAGATAATTTAAGTTTTGAAGAGGTGCTAAAAGCTGTACGAAGTTTTGTTTATAATTTAAATGTTCCCGCACGTTGGGGACAATCACCTTTTACGAATATCACATTGGATTGGGTGGTTCCGGGTGATTTGAAAGAACAAATTCCTACACGCAATAATGCACACTTATTTTTACATCATACAACACCCGATTTGGCACATCGAGCAAAGATTAGGGGCGTTGCTGAGGTTATTGAAATGCGGTATGAACATTTTCAACCGGAAATGAATATGATTAATAAAGCCTATTATACAGTGATGACGGAGGGCGATGCCAATGGACAACCCTTTACTTTTCCCATTCCCACAGTAAACATTACTGAAGATTTTGATTGGTATGGAGAAAACACCGACTTATTATTTGAAAATACGGCCAAAATTGGGTCGTCTTACTTTCAGAATTTTATTGGAAGCCAGTACACTTTTGATGCTAACGGCCAAAAAGTAGAAAACCCGAATGCCTACAAACCCAATGCTGTTCGAAGCATGTGCTGTAGATTACAACTGGATTTGCGAGAATTATTAAAACGAGGCAATGGTTTATTTGGCAGTGCAGAAATGACCGGAAGTATTGGTGTTGTTACTATTAATATGGCTCGTTTGGGCTATTTGAATGCTGGTAACAAATTGCAATTGTATCAGCAATTGGATCATTTGTTAGCCATTTCAAAATCAACTTTAGAGAAAAAACGTGTATTTGTGCAAGAGATGTACGACCGAGGATTGTATCCGTATACCAAACGCTATTTGCCTCATTTTCGGAATCATTTTTCCACCATTGGTGTGAATGGAATTAATGAAATGATTTTAAATTTCACAAATGGTAAACACGACATTACGAGTCATTTTGGTTCTGAAATGGCCTTAGAATTATTAGAACATATAAGAAATTGTATGAAAGCATTTCAGGAGGAAACCGGAAATTTATACAATTTAGAGGCTACTCCGGCCGAAGGAACCACCTATCGTTTTGCCAAAGAAGATAAAAAGCGTTATCACGATATTATTCAAGCCGGTGAAGGAGAAAATATTTATTACACCAATAGTTCACAAATTCCGGTAGATTTTACCGAAGATCCGTTTGAAGCTTTAATGATGCAAGATGATTTACAATGTAAATACACGGGAGGAACCGTTTTGCATTTATATATGAATGAAAAAATCAGCTCACCCGAAGCTTGCAGAAATTTTGTAAAAAAAGTGATTACCCACTTTAAATTACCTTATATCACCGTTACGCCAGTGTTTAGTGTTTGTTCCGTTCATGGTTATTTGAATGGTGAACACGAATACTGTCCGAAATGCGACGAAATTTTGTTAGAAAAACTTAAATCAAACCACTATGAAATCACAACCTCAAACTAATTCTGTATTAGAACAACACAACGAATTGCGAACCAAATGTTTAGTTTATACCCGAGTAATGGGCTATCATCGGCCGGTAGAAAGTTTTAATATTGGTAAAAAAGGAGAACACAAACAACGCACACATTTTAATGAAACCAAGTGCTAAAAAAATTGTTCATAGCATCACTGCCTTTACCTTATTGGATTATCCTAACCAAACTGCGTGCATTCTTTGGTTTGCGGGATGCAATATGAAATGTAGTTATTGTTATAATCCGGAGATTGTTTTCGGGAAAGGAAGTTATTCCATTCCCGAAATACTTTCTTTTTTGGAAAAACGAAGAGGTTTATTAGATGCTGTTGTTTTTAGTGGTGGTGAATGTTTGTTGTATAAAGAATCCATCGAATTAATGTTTTTGATCAAAGCAATGGGTTTTTTGATTAAAGTTGACACTAACGGAAGTAAACCTGAGCGATTACAAGAAGCCATTGATTTAGGTTTGATTGATTATGTAGCATTAGATTTTAAAGCAACCCGAGCTAAGTTTAAAAGCATTACTGAATCTAGGTTTTATGAGCAATTTTTAGAATGTCTTTCAATTTTACAACAATCAAAAACCCCTTTTGAAGTGCGAACAACTGTTCACACCGATTTGTTAAATGAAAATGATATTGTCCAAATGACCCAACTTTTAGAAGATAATGACTATAATGGAAATTATTTTTTGCAACCCTTCAGAAATAATTCTATCACTTTGAAGCCACTCAATACTTCTAAAAATTTTGACTATACGCATTTATCAACTCATAACATTCGACTTTGCATGCGTTAATATGATTAAAATCATACCTAAGGGTTGTTAGAGTTAATACATTTGCTTTTTGTTGGAGAATTATGACTATTTTTGAAATAAAAAATGCTTTCTAAAACATGTGAATATGCCGTAAGGGCTACTTTAATAATTGCAGCAGAAACGGAACAAGGTAATCGAATCAGTTTGCGAGAAATAGCTCGTAAGATTGATTCACCGGAGTCGTTTACGGCTAAAATTTTACAAAAATTAGCCCGAAACAATATAGTTGATTCCCTGAAAGGAAATGGCGGTGGTTTTTTTGTTTCTAAAGAAAAACTTATTCAGGTTACATTAAGTGATATTATTTTAGCCATTGATGGAGAAGCTCTATTTAAAAGATGTAGTTTAGGTTTAAATGATTGTTCAGAAATTAAACCATGCCCGTTTCACAATCAATATAAACCTATTCGTGAGCAATTAAAATTAGCTTTAGATTCTACATCGTTAGCCGATTTAGTTAGTGGTTTAGTTTCTCATTCCACCTTTTTAAAAACATAAAAAAAAATTTAATTGCAAATAAGATAAAAAAGTCCTATTTAAATGAATGTATCGACTTTACAACAAAAAATTACAGCCTTAAAGCAAACAAAAAAAGCAATACTATTAGCACATTATTATCAGTCTCCTGAGATTCAGGAAATTGCAGATTTTGTGGGTGATAGTCTTGAACTTTCCAGAAAAGCAGCTTTAACAGAAGCAGAAATTATTGTATTTGCCGGTGTTTATTTTATGGCAGAAACGGCAAAAATTCTAAATCCGTCAAAAAAAGTAATCGTTCCCGATGTAAATGCGGGCTGTTCATTGGCTGATGGTTGTCCGCCCAATGAATTTGAAGAATTTCTTAAAAGTTATCCCAATCACGTGGTTGTTACGTATATCAATTGTTCGGCTGAAATTAAAACCCTGAGTGATTATGTTTGCACTTCTTCCAATGCTATAAAAGTAATTAGCACAATACCTAAAGAACAAAAAATTGTTTTTGCACCGGATAGGAATTTAGGGAATTATCTTATCAAAGAAACCGGTCGGGATATGGTTTTATGGGAAGGTTCTTGTGTGGTACACGAAGCATTTTCGTTGGAAAAACTAATTCGTTTACACCAAAAAAATCCTGATGCAGTTATAGTTGCTCATCCTGAATCAGAAGCTCATATTTTGCGAACAGCACACTATATTGGATCTACTTCCGGAATGATTAACTATATAAAATCTTCACCCAAAACAAAATTTATTATAGCTACTGAACATGGAATTTTGTATAAAATGCAACAAGAAGTTCCAGATAAAATACTCATTCCTGCACCTTCCAAAGAAGATAATACTTGTGCCTGTAGTGAATGTGCATTTATGAAAATGAATACGTTAGAAAAAATTTATACGTGTCTTTTAGACGAATCACCTGAAGTGTTATTAGAACAAGAAATAATCACAAAAGCTATACCCCCCATTCAACGAATGCTTCAAATTTAAACCTATGAAAACATGTGATGTATTAATTTCGGGCACAGGAATAGCAGGACTTTGCTTAGCCATTCATTTAATTGAACAACAACCTGATTTACAAATTATTGTGTTGTCTAAAAACGATGCACGATTAACCAATACTTCCTTGGCTCAAGGAGGAATAGCGACGGTTTGTAACCGACTTACCGATAGTTTTGAACAACATATACAAGATACGTTAGTAGCAGGTAGAGGAAAATGCAATGCCAAAGTGGTTGAAATGGTGATTAAGCAAGCACCGCAACGATTGAATGAGTTAATAAAATGGGGAGCGGTATTCGATACTGAAAAAGATGGTCAGCTTGCTTTGGCCTTGGAAGGTGGTCATACTCAAAACCGCGTGGTGCATTACAAAGATCAAACCGGTTGGCATATCCAAGATGTTTTGTGGAATAGAATTAAGAATGAGGCAAACATTGAAGTGATTCCAAATGCATTTTGTGTTGATGTTATCACCAATAGGGATTCTGATGAAAATGAAGCTATTGGAATGTCATATATGTTAGAATCACAATCAGAATTGAAAACTATTTATGCTAAAACAACGGTTCTTGCCACCGGAGGATGTGGTCAATTGTTTGCATTTACTTCCAATTCAACGATAGCCACCGGTGATGGAGTAGCTATGGCTTTTAGAGCAGGAGCAACAATTACCGATATGCAATATATTCAATATCATCCCACAGCATTGTATGAAAAAGGTAAAAGTAATTTGTTTCTGATTTCAGAAGCTGTAAGAGGTTTTGGCGGTTATGTGGTTAACTCACATGGTAAACGATTTTTATTTAATTCTGATAGTAGAGGAGAATTAGCGACTAGAGATATCGTTACAGCCGCCATTTTTGAGGAATTGAAGCACTCAGCTGAATCCTTTGTGTATTTAGACCTTCGTCATTTAAATCAAGACGAATTTAAAGATCATTTTCCTACCATTTATGAACGATTTATATCATCAGGTCTTCATCCTGAAAAGGACTTAGTACCCATTGTTCCTGTTGCTCATTATCAATGTGGAGGAATTGCGGTAAATGAATACGGACAAACTTCTGTGAAAAATTTATATGCATTAGGTGAATGTTCGTGTACAGGATTACATGGTGCCAATCGCTTGGCTTCTAATTCTTTGTTGGAAGCTTTGGTCTATTCGTTTAATGCCGCTCAACAAATAGTTACCTCTATTTACGGGATTGAACAAAAGTTTTCATGTACCCAATTGATTGAATTTGAATCCCCCGTAATCATTGATTCTGCTATTTTGAATGAACTTAAAGAACAAGTGAGAAGCATTATGACCTATCAAGTTTTACAGGGTAGTCAAGAAGATAAAATGAAAGTTTTAACACAGTTGATTAAAATTCATACCGATTTAATGGAGTGTGTAGATTATTATTACCGTTGCCAAAATTGTTGTGAATTAGAGAACATGTTGCAAACTGCGATGATTATCGTGAATCAATCGTCCATTGCCTTGCATTTAGAAACAAACAAAAAAAATGAATATGCCTATAGTTGCTAAGTTTTATTCGTTTTCCCCCCTAAAAATATTTATTACATTAAGTGTTTTATTTCTTTTATTTTCTTTTTCTCTTTATCTGAAACCTCATAGAAATAAAGAGCTTCGAAATTTATCTACACAAAAACAAGTGTCTGCAGGAAAAGAAGTTTGGCAACGAAACAATTGCCATACTTGTCATCAAATGTATGGATTAGGTGGTTATTTGGGACCGGATTTAACCAATATTATGTCTAAGCCGGGAAGGACAGATGCTTATATAAAAGGAATTATTACAAGTGGAGTCAAGCAAATGCCGGCTTTTCAGTTATCGGATAAAGAGTTGACAGATTTATTGTTTTTTTTAAAAGCGATGAATGAAACCGGAACTGCTAATCCTACCGATTATCAAATTAATATAAATGGTACTTATACGTTGAAAAAGTAAAATGAAAACAAGTTATTGGTTAATGCGTTTTGCGTTAGCACTTTTATTGTTAGGAATGTTTTTTGGTCATCTTGCCTCAGAGTCTTA
>JANJWE010000312.1 GCA_024709705.1 Flavobacterium sp.
CGTTACAATTCTTGCATCACGAACTTGTTTTAAAACAGAAGCTACAGAATTTGAAGCACCATTTAAATTACCAGCATTTGCTAAAGCTTCAGCTTTAATAAAATACATTTCAGAAACACGGAATACTTTAACATCATTCAAAAGAGGAGCACCCGCTTTACCAGGATATTTACCAATAATTAACACATCATCAAAACGGTAATCAGGTGTAGTTGCAGGATCAGCAGCAATAACTGATGTAGATCCAACAAAAGCAGTTCTTCTGATATCACCAGGAGTAGCATTAATCAAATTGAATAAGTTTCTACCCATATCCAAGAATGGTCCACCTTGAAAGTTAGGTTGATTAAAAAACCAAATAGAGTTGATTGTTCTTTTACCTACAGGTCTGTCTAATGTGAAGATGTTTTCGCCTTGAGCTAAATCTCTAAACATAGTCAAATAAGGACTACTTGCAGTTGTTCCTGCAGCTGTTAAAGGAACGGCATCAATTAAAGCTTGTGCATTTGTTAATGCAGTAGTATAGTCACCTCTGTAAGCAGCCATACGGGCACGGAAAGCTCTAATGAAATTTTGTGTTACAAATTTGTAGTTTGTAGGATTTCCTAAATTGGCTTCAGCAAAAGCTAAATCTTCTTCAATAAATTGGAATAATTCACCATTAGTTGCACGTGGTAAAAGATCAGTTGTAGAAGGAACAAAATCCATTTTAATTACACCAAGTGCACTATTATCTTTCAAATTTGTTGAAAAATGTGTCATCAAGAAAAAGTGAGAGAAAGCTCTTAAAGCTCTTGTCTCAGCTAAAATCTGATTGAATTCAGCTTCTTGACCAGGTTGTACAGTTACACCTTGAGCACCTCTGATTAAACGGTTTGCATAGTTGATTAATCTATACTGAGTTACCCACATGTTGTTTGGGGCTGCTGAGTTATCTTGCAAAACGTGACGATAATCATCAAGATTTTGACCCCCATTTGCATATCCAATTCCAACTTCATCTGTGAAAACAGTTGAGAAAGCAATAGACTCCTCGTAGTCCATTTGATTGTAAACTGCTCTTAAAGCTAAAGTCATATCCGCTACCGTACGGTAAGCTGCAGCATCATTGAATTCTCCGTCTTGGACTATTTCAATGGCATCATTACAAGAAAATGATATTCCTGCGATAATGGCTAAAACATAAATTTTTAAATTTTTCATATTTCAATTTTTTTTTAAAATTCTAAATCAAATCCAAAAGAAACAATTTTAGGGGTTGGGTAACCACCAAAAGTACTTCCAGCGTTACTCTCTGGATCAAAACCTCTCCATTTTGACCAAGTTAACATATTTTCAGCTTGACCATAAATACGTAAACTAGTTAAGAAAGTTTTATCTAAGAATTTTGAAGGAACATTATAACCTACAGAAGCAAAACGCAAACGTAAATAAGAAGCATCACGTAACCAACGATCTGATAAACCATCTAAAGCTAAATTTGTAGCAGTTAAAGCAGGAACATCAGTAACAGGGTTATCAGGAGTCCAATAGTTTGCCATATCAATTGACTGAGGGAAGTTTGCAATTCCGTTTGGATCATTCAAGCTTGACAAGTCAAAGTCATATCTCCAAACATCCTTAACGAATGAAAACTGAGTAGTTACAAAGAAACCTTTATAAGTCAAATCAAATCCGAAACCACCTTGATAAACTGGAATTGGAGATTTACCAGTAGAAACACGATCTTCTGATGTTGGATTCTCTGTTACTGCACCATTTCTATCTAAGAACAAAAGGTTACCATTAGCAGGGTTAACACCTACATAACGAATATTGAAATATTGGTTAACAGGACCTCCAATTTCATTAATTTGTAAGTCACCAACATTTACGAAACCATCTTCATTTGGAATTTCAGTAAATTTATTTTTATTGTATGAACCGTTAAAATTCAATGTGAAAGTAAAATCGTTAGTTTTGAATAAATCGTACGCTAACAATACCTCAACCCCTCTGTTTTGAAGCTCTCCAATGTTACCAGCTAAAGAAGTGATACCATTAACAGCAGAAACAGGAATAGATTGATAAAGGTCAGATGTTACTTTTTCATAAATATCCAAAGACCCTCTAAAACGTTTTTTAATTACAAAGTCAACCCCTACGTTTGCCTGAGCAACAGTTTCCCAACGGGCATCTGTATTAGCAATTGATGAAGGGAACAAGCTTAAAAGGTTACCATAACCACTTCCTGTACCGTAAAGGTTACGAATAATTGCTGAACCAGCATAGATACTTCCACCAGCAATATTTTGGTTACCTGCTGTACCATAAGAAGCTCTTAATTTTAACTCGTCAAAAATAGAACCCGCCATGAAAGCTTCTTTATTTAAGTTCCATCTTCCTGATACAGACCAGAAAGTACCCCATTTGTAATCGTCAGTAAAACGATAAGAAGCATCACGTCTTAAAGAAGCACCAAAACCGTATTTTGAATCGTAATCGTAATCAACAGTTCCAAAATAAGAGAATAAACCTGCTTTTTGTTTTAAAGCACCAACAGTTGGTCTGTAAAGAGTTGGAGTTGCAGGGTTAAAAGGAATGTAACCTGTACCGGCACCTGGAGCAGAAGTTCTAGGATCCAAACCAGTTTGAGTATAAGTCATTACTTTTCTGTGAGCTTTGAAATATTCAGTCATTAAAGACGCATCTAATGTATGCTTATCTTTAAATACTTTGTTATAGTTTAAACGTGTGTTAGCATTGAAAGAGAAATCTCTATCATTAGTCTCTGTAACCAAACCTCCAAATTGTGCTCCTGGAGGAGTTGCAGCAATAGCTAAATACGACTGAGGATTACGAGCAAATAAACGTGTATTCTCAGTCATATCAATACCTGCTTGAGATGAGAAAGTCAAATCTTTGGTTAACTTGTAAGCCCCACTAGCTTGAGCTAATAACTTCAACTCATTGAATTCACTTGTAATGTTACCTGGTTTTAAGTAATCCATTAACATATAAGGGACAATTGCAAAGCTTGGTCCACCAAATTGATCAAACAATTGTTGACCGTTAACATAAACAGCAGGATCTAAATAAGGTACAGAAGAAAGCATACCTTGTAAAGGGTTTTGCAATACGTTACCATTAATATCTGTTCTGGTTTCTTGATCTAACTGATTTCTTTTAGAGAAGTTAGCATTAATATTGGCTGTATAGTTGAATTTATCATTATCAGACTTTCCAGAAAAGTTGTTTCTGAAAGTAAAACGCTTAATTTGAGTACCAGGCACAATACCTTCTTGCTCAAAGTAACCTAAAGATACATAAGAATTTAAGTTTTTACTACCACTAGTTAAACTTAAGTTATGATCTTGAGATACTCCAGTTTGGAAGAAAATCTTTTCCCAGTCTGTGTCAATTTCCCATGCAGCAATTTCTTCTGCAGACAATGTTGAACCTAAACCAGATCCAAAATCATTTTGCAATTGCAATAACTGCTTAGAATTCATGATTCTGTAGTCATGATCTTGTAAAGATGTAAAACCGGTAACTACAGAGTATCTTACATTCAACTTAGAATCAAAAGTACCTCTTTTTGTTTTTACCACAATAACCCCGTTAGCACCACGGTTACCATAGATAGAAGTTGCAGCCGCATCTTTAAGTACAGAAACCGACTCAATATCGTTCGGGTTAATACTTCTAAAGTTTACTTGGTTTGCAGGAACACCATCAATTACGAATAAAGGTTCAATATTACCATTAACAGAACCAACACCACGAAGGATGATAGTTGTATTGGCAGAACCTGGTGAACCAGAACCCGTAGCAATGTTCAAACCAGGAACTTGAGCCTGTAAGGTTTGAACGAAAGAAGCGTTAGGTCTTCCCTCAATTGTCTTAGCCGAAACTGTAGTAGAAGCAATATTAGATTTTGCTTTTGCAGTAGTTCTATACGCCTCAACTACTACTTCACCTAACGTTGTAACGTCTTGCTCCATAGTAATGTTTACGGTATTAGAAGAACCTACTGTTACAGTTTGAGTTTTAAGCCCAATGTAAGAGAACTCCAACACATCTCCTTGTTTTGCCGAGATGGAATATTTTCCATCAAAGTCAGATTGCGTTCCTGTTGTTGTTCCTTTAACAATAACAGTCACACCGGGTAAAGGCTGACCTCCCTCCGAAATGGTTCCCGAAACAGTCTTTTGCTGAGCAAAAGAAAGCTGTACAAACAACGCCAAGAGCAGCGTGAAAATCCATCTAAAATTTGTTTTCATATTAAAAATTTGAGTTAGTTATTGGGCAAATATATTAATTTTTTATTAAAAAAAAACATTCAACAAATTAAATTAACCCGATAAATAGTTAAAAAACGTATGAAATAGGTAGTTTTTATTTCTTAAAATTATATTAATAAAAAAACGGAAAGAAAAATATCCTTTCCGTTTTTTATGACCAAATAGTAAAAAAACTATTTTTTTATCATTTTTTTGGTAACAAAATCATCACCTGATTTAATTCGAACAATGTAAACACCTGTATCAAACGATGTCGAATCTATTAAATATTCTCCGGAAAACGGGTTAGAATTATCAAACAAAATTTGCTTTACCATTCGCCCTTGTATATCAAAAATTGAAATTTCATCAAGTGATAATACACTATTTGAATTAACAGAAAATGAATCACCTACCGGGTTAGGACTAATTGCAAAATCATTAGTGTTTAAAGAGGTTACACTTAAGTTTTCATCAATTCCGGTCACTATAATAGTGTAATCTTGCAAACCTCCCGTTAGATTACCTTTATGAGAAACCGTAATAGTATATTGTCCTGTAGGATTTTGAATTTCAATTTTTTCAATATTATCTACATTGTTATCCCCTTGTACAGCTGCATCAGTAGGAGTTGCCCCTAAACGCCATGGGAAAAAGGTTTCAGAATTTTTGGTAATTCTTATATCTAAGTTGTTTACCAAAACCGGAGTGGTCAAGTCAACTACACTACCATTCGCTGCACCAGCTCGGTCTGTCCAACAAATAGTTGCTACCAAGGGTTGATTTCCTTGAGCAGTGACTACTTTAGTATAGGTCTGCCCCTGAGCCAAAGATCTCTCATTAATAATGGCTAGGCCTGAGTTTTTATTAGTTATAACTTGAGCGGCACGTTCCGCATTAAACAATCCCCATCCAAACATAGGATCAGGACCATCCCATGGACCTGCTTCATCGGCAGTGTGTAATACCAAACCTCTTAACGAAGCCGATCTCATAAAAACCCCTCCATTTAGATTACTGTAATGCTGTTGCAATAACAAAATTCCACCAGTAACAACAGGTGCTGCCATTGAAGTTCCACTTGAAACACCATGTGCAGAGGTGCTTGCATTTGAAGTAGAAGTTACGTTCACGCCTTTAGCCGAAATATCTGGTTTAACTCTATTGTCATCCGTAGGTCCATAACTTGAAAAAGAAGCTACATTAACACTAGAGGGCCCAGTGTAATTGGTCACTTGATTTACTGCAGCAACAACCAATGTGTTCTTAGAGGTTTTATTTCCATTAATAAGATCATAACCTCCTTTGGTTGGATTTATAGTTTGATTTAAATCATTTCTGTCATTACCGGCAGCATGAACAGAAAGATAGAAAGGTGCTGCAAATGCAATCTCATCAAGCTGTCTAGAACGAGTAGTATAGGCACCAAATTGAAATTCGGGTAATTGAGCTGCAATTTGTCCGTAGGAATGATTTGATGCAAGTAGACCAAATCCAGCCTCAAAAGCCATTTCAGCATAATCATTAGACCAATCTAAAACATATCCGGCTGCTTGAGAAGCCATACCTTTTGAAGAGGCATTTGTTAAACCTGAACCTAAAACTGTTCCGGTTACGTGAGTAGAGTGAAACGAAGCATCTACAGAAGAACCATCTAATGTAATCAATCGCCCTCCAAAATCTTGATGAGCGTTTAAGGGTACGTTTTGATCCCAAACACCAACTATCATATTTTGACCGTCAAGATTTAAATTTAACGACCCTCCTGTATTTAATCTATTTATTTTGGAGGTAGCGGCAGCTCCTACATTATTGGTTACATAATACAAGGGCTGACCATTTTCCAAAACTCCTTGTAACTCTGCAAAAGATCCCTCTTCTGTAACATATTCTAGAGGCCAACCTTTTTCTGTTGCAAGTTGGATCGCTTTTTCTTTTGATTCTTTGCTTTGCTTCAAAAATTGTGTATGTAATTCTTTCAATGTCTCTACATCTGTCTCACTTATAATTTTCTCTTTCTGTTGAGGAGTTTGAGAGAAAACAGACATCACAGAAAAAACCAACAAGAAAACAGTTAAACTAAATAAAGTAATTTTTCTTTTCATCATTTTTTTTATTGCTAAAATAGGTGTTTTGGATAATTTTTTTTAAGGATTAACATGGATTTAACCCCTGTTTGGGAAACAAATATAAAAAATCTTTGGGACTTTGATAATTAAAAGTACATTTGGGATAAATAAATCATTTTGAAAACCAAAACCAAACTCAATCCCTTCTATAAATACAACGAACTTGAATGCGGAACAGATGAAGCCGGTAGAGGATGCCTTGCCGGACCGGTAACTGCTGCGGCTGTTATTTTACCTCTAGATTTTAACATTGAGGAACTCAACGACTCCAAGCAATTATCTGAGAAAACAAGAATGCTATTTAAACCAATTATTGAAGAAAAAGCGGTCGCATTTAGTTATACTCATATTGAACCCGCTGAGATTGATCAAATTAACATTTTAAATGCTTCCATTAAAGCCATGCATTTAAGTATCGCTTCGCTTTCTGTAAAACCAAAATTTATAATTGTTGATGGTAATCGGTTTAAACCTTTTGAAACTATTGCTCACGAAACTATTGTTAAAGGCGACTCTAAATACCTGAGCATAGCTGCCGCTTCTGTTTTGGCCAAAACTTACAGGGATTTGTATATGGAAACCATTCACGAGGAGTATCCCATGTACAATTGGAAACAAAACAAAGGCTATCCTACCAAAGAACATCGGGAAGCAATTGCCAAATACGGACTTACCAAATACCACAGATTGAGTTTCAAACAACTTCCTGAGCAACTCAAAATAGATTTTGGCTTGTGATTACATTGACACAAATGTTGATTCAAATAGATTTGAAAAATGTTGATTTATTTTAGACTTTACTTCCTCAAGGTTTACAGAGTCTACACCCAACTCAACATTTAGAGATGTTACAGCTTTACCTTTAATTCCACAAGGAATAATGTGATCAAAATACCCCAAATTAGCATTAACATTCAAGGCAAATCCGTGCATGGTTACCCATCTTGAAGCTCTTACTCCCATAGCACATATCTTTCTTGCAAAAGGCGTTCCTACATCGAGCCAAACTCCGGTTTCTCCATCACTTCGCTCACCATTCAAACCATATTCCTTTAACATTAATATTATAACTTCTTCAAGAAATCTGAGGTACTTGTGAATGTCTGTAAAAAAATTTTCTAAATCCAGTATCGGATATCCCACTATTTGACCGGGACCGTGATAGGTTATATCTCCCCCTCTATTAATCTTATAAAAGGAAATTTCTTTTTCTTTTAACTGTTGTTCTGAAAGTAACAAATTGGTAAAATCGCCACTTTTACCTAAAGTGTAAACGTGAGGATGTTCTACATAGAGAAAATAATTTGGGGTTTTTTGATGTTCTTGATTTTTTCTGTTTCCAATTTTAACATCCAATATAGTTTGAAACAATTGCTCTTGATATTCCCAAGTTTCTTTGTAATCTTTTCTCCCCAAATCTTTAAAATATATTTCTCGATTCATAAGTTTATAATGAATTGCAAAATTAATCATTTTAAATTAGACCTATTTACAAATAATCGCATTTAACTTATGGTTATCAAACAGAGTTTAAAGCCTAAAGGAGATTGACACTTACTAAAAAAGTTTTATCTTTGCCCCTTTAATAAAAAAATATGCAACTCTCCGAACAAGAAATTATCAGACGTGAAAAACTATCGGTTTTAAGAAATCTTGGCATCAATCCGTATCCTGCAAATCAATACCCACTTACAGATACAGCTGAAACCGTAAAAAACCAATTTACAGAAGGGAAAAAGGTTAGTGTTGCCGGAAGGATAATGAGTACGCGAATTCAAGGTAAAGCTTCATTCGCCTCCTTACAAGATAGTACCGGAAGAATTCAATTGTATTTCAATCGTGACGAAATTTGTCCCGGAGATGATAAAACTCTTTATAACGAAGTTTTCAAAAAACTTGTCGACTTAGGCGATTTTATTGGGGTTGAGGGCGAATTATTTACAACGCAAGTTGGAGAAAAAACGATAAAAGTTACCAATTTTACTTTTTTAAGTAAAACGTTGAGACCTCTACCCTTACCTAAAACCGATTCTGAAGGAAACACTTTTGACGCATTTACAGATCCTGAACTTAGATACAGAATGCGTTATGTTGACTTAGTTGTAAATCCTCAGGTAAAAGAAGTTTTTGTTAAAAGAACAAAATTATTCAATGCAATGAGAACCTTTTTCAACGAAAAAGGCTACTTTGAGGTTGAAACTCCTATATTACAATCTATACCAGGCGGAGCCGCAGCAAGACCATTTATAACACATCACAATAGTTTAGATATTCCTTTGTATATGAGAATAGCAAACGAACTCTACTTAAAACGTCTTATTGTAGGCGGATTTGATGGTGTCTATGAATTTTCTAAAAACTTCAGAAATGAAGGTATGGACAGAACTCATAATCCGGAATTTACGGCTATGGAAATTTATGTAGCGTACAAGGATTACAATTGGATGATGGAATTTACCGAAAATTTATTAGAATATTGTGCTGTATCTGTAAATGGAACAACTGATGCAACTTTTGGTGAACACCAAGTAAGTTTCAAAGCTCCCTACCCAAGAGTAACCATGACAGAAGCTATAAAAAACTTTACTGGCTTTGATATTTCAGGCAAAACCGAAGAGGAAATAAGAATTGCTGCAACAAACATGGGAATCCCGGTAGATGACTCTATGGGTAAAGGAAAATTAATTGATGAGATTTTTGGAGCCAAATGCGAAGGTAATTTTATTCAGCCTACTTTCATTACCGATTACCCCAAAGAAATGAGTCCACTATGTAAAGTTCATAGAGACAATCCGGAACTTACCGAAAGGTTTGAACTTATGGTTTGCGGTAAAGAAATTGCCAATGCCTACTCTGAACTTAACGACCCAATTGATCAAAGAGAACGTTTTGAAGCTCAATTAAAACTAGCCGATAGAGGTGATGACGAAGCGATGTTTATTGACAACGACTTCCTTAGAGCCTTAGAATACGGCATGCCTCCCACTTCTGGTTTAGGTATCGGAATGGATAGATTAATCATGTTTTTAACCAATAATCAATCCATTCAAGAAGTGCTATTCTTCCCTCAAATGAGACCGGAAAAAAAAGCAATTGAGTTGACAGATGATGAAAAAACTATAGCCGACTTGGCTAAAGCAAACAACTTATGTGAATTGGCACTTCTGAAAGAACAATCCGGTTTGAGTGGAAAAAAATGGGACGCCGCCATGAAAGGATTGGCCAAACACAACTTACTTAAAATCCATGTTGAAGGAGATTCTAAAAAAGTGGAATATTTAGGAAAATAAAAAAACAGAAAATATGAGATTTCAAAAACAACATCGAAGTAGAATAGCATTATTTTGTCTGTTTTTACTAGCTTTTCAAGGATTTAGCCAAACCAAACCCACTTTTCAATGGAAAGAAACATCATCTAAAATTGAAAATGAAACCGAACATGATGTTCAGCATTATTTTGATGGCTCAAAACTGTTTAAACTCAGGTCAATTTACAATAGCAAAATTTTCAACACCGATATCTTTGTTGACATTTACGACTCAAAAGATGATTTTGAATTGGATGACACCAAAAATGTATCGGTAAGCCAACCTGTTATGGGGCTCAACATGCTTACCATTGTGAATACATTCTATTTGTCGGGTAGAGAGCAAGTTCAATTTTTAAGTGAATTCAATAGAGAATCCAGAGAAAATGAATTGTTTTTCCGAAAAGTTAATTTTGATACGGGCACACCTACCAAACCTCAACTCGTAACTGCTTTTACAGCCAAAAACGGAGTTAATAGCGGAGATTTTTTTATAGCACGATCAGAAAACAAACAATTTTATGTGGTATTAAAGCAACCTTCTTACGATAAAAAAGTAAATCAAAAAATTGCTTTCACCTTATTGGATTCAAAATTTAAAGTCATCAAAGAGGTAGAACATGAATTTCCTTTTTCCTCCAAACAATCCGGAGACCACACCCTTTATGTTTCCAATTCTGGTAATGTTGTTCTAGTTAAAAACATCGACTTACCCAAAATGAAGCCGTATATGTCCTTGTTTTTCTGGAACTCTAACGACACTAAAGTGGTTGAACATCCGTTGAATTTAGAAATGGATTACCTTCAAATTAACCAATACAAAATCACTTTTGATGATGCCAGTTTTTATCTGAATGGATTTTTTTCGGATAGTGCCCGCTTTTTTAGTGTAAAATACGGCGAATCTTCGCCTTCAAACGGACTTGTTGTGGGAAAATTTAATGCCCAAACCGGTGCCAAAGATTATTTTAAAACCATAAATACTGAAAAATACAAAAGTTTCTTTTTAAAGGAAGTATTGCTAGACCAAGGGAAGGCATGGGTTATTTTTGACCAGATAAAGAAAAACACCAAAAGATTACCTTCTGCAGACCCCTCAAAACCTTTGGAATATCGTTATGAATACCAATTTAGCAGTAACGGGATGACTGTGGTTATGATTAATTTGGCTGATGGAAATTTAGATTGGCTAAAAAACATTAACAATCCGGAACCGGATACTGTAAATGATAATGGAGATTTTGTTAGTGGTTTGTATTTTTTAAGAAACCAAAAATTGTCTATCATTTTCAATAGAACTATAGATTTAAACACTGGAGCAATTCGAGTTCCCTATAAGTCCAGAATTCCGGTACTGCATACCTATGATGCATCAGGAAACCTTATTGAAAATTTTGACATTCCTAATGCAGGAGTTGGTGGAACCAAAGCCCATTGTTTTGAACTGGATACCTCATTTGCAATACCTTTATCGGACGGAACTTATTTGGTTAGATCCCGATGTGGGTCTTCCTCTGCCCGATATGGCTATTTGAAAATTTAAAGATAATTAAGAACCTGACAAGGTTCTTTTTTTTTGCATTTAATTAAACCATTAGAAATTCTTAAGGTCTTATAGCTATAACCTAAAAATTATCAATCATGAAAAAAATCGTATTTATCCTGGTTTTCATCACCGGATTTACAACAATCGGACAAGAACTTGAATCCATCACAAAAAAAGGGAATTCACAAAGAGAAAAATTAACCGCAGAACAACGGGTTGAATTGCAAACGAAAAGAATGACACTTGAACTTGATTTGAATTCGAAACAACAAACCGAATTGAAAAAAGTTTTACTCACTCAAGCCAAAAAAAGAGAAGAGAAGCAAAATGAATTAAAGGAAAAAAGAGCTGAAAACAAAGCACTTTCGGCAGATGAAAAATTTGAGTTGCAAAATGAAATGCTGGATAATCAAATAGCATTCAAAGCCGAAATGAAAAAAATTCTAACTCCTGAACAATTTACAAAATGGGAATCAAAAATGGCTCAGAATAAAGAAAAAATGAAATCGAGACCTAAAAATATGAAAAGAGATAATCGGTCTCGAAAATAAAATTATGAAATTATATTTTGATGTTTTCTTAAAATAATATACATTCGCTAAATCAAATTTTTAAAGGGTATATTATTATGAAAAAAATATTATTTGCTTTTTTGCTATGCACAGCTTTTACAATACAAAGTAATGCACAAACAAACACAGGTTCTGTAACTCAAACCAAAGAACAAAGTTTAAGAGAGTCGGCATTGAAAGACTTAAGCGATATAATGAAAGTAATAGATATTACTCCGGAATTCAAGAATGACTTGATGACATTGTTGGTTATGCGTAACGAAGCTGTTGCAAATGCCCCTGAAGCAAATAGAGCCGAGTTATATGCTCAATATGGAAAAAAATTAATGGGTGGATTAACAGATGCTCAGCGAGATACACTCAAACAAAAAACAGATTTATTTATTCGATTAACAGAATACAAACCCTAAAAAAAAGTCCCGTTTTAAAAACGGGACTTTTTTTATACTAGAGTTTTAGATACTTTGTCAATTGCTGCAATGGTTTTATCTAGATCAGAATAGGATAATGCATCTGTGA
>JANJWE010000331.1 GCA_024709705.1 Flavobacterium sp.
CGAAGGAGGGGAGATGAATTATTATTTCATTTACGGTCCGAAAATGAAAGATGTCGTGACGAATTATACCCATCTAACCGGAAAACCAGAGCTTCCGCCGATGTGGACTCTGGGATATCATCAATGTAAATGGAGTTATTATCCGGAAAGTAAAGTCAAAGAAATTACTTCCACTTTCCGAAAATTACAAATTCCATGTGATGCCATTTATTTGGATATTGATTACATGGAAGGTTTCCGATGTTTTACTTGGAGCAAAGAATATTTTCCGGAACCCAAGCGAATGGTTGCCGAATTAGCCAAAGACGGATTTAAAACCGTTGTCATTATTGACCCGGGAATAAAAATTGATAAAGAGTATTGGGTGTATCAGGAAGCCTTAGAAAAAGATTACTTCTGTAAACGTGCCGATGGCCCTTATATGAAAGGTAAAGTTTGGCCGGGCGAATGTAATTTTCCCGATTTTACCAATCCGGAAGTTCGCGAATGGTGGGCCGGTTTATTCAAAGAGTTGATTTCAGACATTGGGGTAAAAGGCGTTTGGAACGATATGAACGAACCCGCTGTAATGGACGTTCCCGGAAAAACCTTCCCAATGGATGTTCGCCATGATTATGATGGAAATCCGTGTAGCCACCGAAAAGCTCATAACATTTACGGAACGCAAATGGCTAGAGCCACTTATGAGGGCGTTAAGCGATTTGCTTATCCCAAACGACCCTTTATTATAACGCGTTCGGCTTATTCAGGTGCTCAACGCTATACTTCTTCTTGGACTGGAGATAATGTGGCCACATGGGAACATTTATGGATTGCCAACATTCAAATGCAACGGATGTCAATAAGCGGAATGGGATTTACCGGTTCTGATATTGGCGGTTTTGCCGAGCAACCTTCGGGCGAATTGTATGCTCGATGGATTCAGTTGGGTGTGTTTCATCCGTTTTGCAGAACGCATTCTTCCGGAGATCACGGTGAGCAAGAACCTTGGTCATTTGGTGAGGATGTAGTCAATATCACTCGTAAGTTTGTGAATCTTCGTTATCAATTATTGCCTTATTTATATACCATGTTCTGGAAATATGTCAATGAGGGTGAACCGATGTTAAAACCATTGGTCTATTTTGATCAAGAGGATATTCAAACCTTATATCGTACTGATGAATTTATATTTGGAAATCATATTTTAGTTTGTCCTATATTAGAACCTAATGCCTTAGGTCGCCGAATGTATTTACCTAAAGGGAAATGGTATAATTATTGGACAAATGAATTGGTAGAAGGAAAAAGAGAGTTATGGGTTGCGACCGATTATGATCAAATTCCGATTTTCATTAAAGAAGGTGCTATTATTCCAAAATATCCCGTTCAACAATTTGTAGGCGAAAAAGATTTTGATGAAATTACGCTTGAGGTTTATTACACGTTAGGTAAAGAAAAAACCGTTTTATATGAAGATGCCCAAGATGGATATGATTACAATAAAGGAAGATTTTCATTACGTACTTTTAATTTGACCGGTAAAGAAAACGAATTGATAATCCAATTACACAAAGAAGGGGAGTTCATTACAAATTATCAAAAATTTAAAATTCAGTTCATAGGCTTACCTTTTCAAATTAAAGAAATTGAAATTGATAATGAAAAAGTAGATTTGAATTCACTTGATTTTGATAGTATTAACACGATATCGGTAGATAAATTTTTCAGTGAATTGCATATTTTTGGTAATTAGTGTATTACTTTTCGTATTTTTATACTTTAAAATCTAGAAACATGAAACGTATATTTGCCTTTAGTTTATTTAGCACATTAATTTTGGCCATGGGTTGTGCTACAAATCCTTTAACGGGAAAGAGTACCCTTGCCTTAGTAGACAATAGTTCTATTTTTCCAACTGCTTTTCAACAATATGACGCTTTTTTGAAAGAGAATAAAGTAGTCACGGGGACAGCAGAAGCGAAGCGAGTAGAAAATGTGGGAATCAAAATCAAACAAGCTGCCGAAAAATGGTTGGCGGCTATAGGACAATCTAATTATTTAAAAGATTACCAATGGGAGTATCGTTTGGTTGATGATAAATCAGTTAATGCTTGGTGCATGCCCGGAGGAAAAATTGTGGTATATACAGGAATACTACCTGTTACAAAAGATGAAGCCGGTTTGGCTACCGTTATGGGACATGAAGTTGCCCATGCCTTGTTAAACCATGGACAACAACGCATGAGTGCCGGTATTATTCAACAAGCCGGAGCAGCTGGAGTTGGATTGGCAGTAGGCGAAAAAAACGAACAAACTCAAGCTCTTGCTATGACAGCTTATGGAGCAGGATCGCAAATGTTTGGTATGTTACCTTTTAGCCGAAAACATGAAAGTGAAGCTGACAAAATTGGACTCATTCTAATGGCTATAGCGGGATACAATCCGGAAGCTGCTGTTCCTTTTTGGGAACGAATGGGTGCTGCATCCGGGGGACAAGCTCCACCAGAATTTATGAGTACACACCCTTCACATAATACTCGCGTTGCCAATTTGACCAAATGGATTCCGGAAGCGAAAGCTGAAGCTGCAAAATATGGTGTAGTATTCAAATAAAAAAACTTATCTTCGAAGCTGTTCTTTTTAGAACAGCTTTTTTTATGACCAAAAACCAAAATTATGGCAACACTCGAAAAAGGGAGTAGAAAACTTTTAAATGCATGGGCATTTTATGACTGGGCAAATTCGGTTTATCCGTTAGTGATTTCGTCTTCTATCTTTCCGCTTTATTATGGATTTTTATTTCCAAAAGATAATCCGAATGTG
>JANJWE010000338.1 GCA_024709705.1 Flavobacterium sp.
GGTGTTTACTCCACCGCCCAAAGTGAAATCGGGCGTCTTGCGATTGATTCGAAAAGAGAAGTATCATTTGCCATGCGATGAAAAATTGTTTTTTACAGTAGTAAAAACAGCCTTCAACCAGCGAAGAAAAACACTTCGTAACAGTTTAAAAACATACCAATTGTCCGATATTTTAAAAGAAGATAGTATCTTTGACCTCAGGCCGGAACAACTTTCGGTAGAACAGTTTATTGAACTCACTCAAAAAATAGCAGCCGATGGAGTTTAAAATCAGCAGAGAATTTCTCACTCAAATTGAGCAATTAATTAAAGAAAACAAGGAGCAGGAATTAAACGACTTGCTTCATGAAATTCATTATGCTGATATAGCCGAAATCATGGAAGAACTCGATGAGTTTGAGGCTATTTATATTTTTAACAGTTTAGATTCCGAAAAAACTTCCGAGATTCTATTAGAATTAGACGAAGAAGTTCGCGAAAAAATTCTTCGTAAACTTACGCCAAAAGAAATTGCCGAAGAGCTAGACGAACTTTCCACCGATGATGCAGCCGACATTATTGCCGAACTTCCCCAAGAAAAGAAAGAACAAGTAATCTCTGAATTGGAAGACGTTGAACACGCCAAAGACATTGTAGATTTGTTGCGTTATGACGAAGACTCAGCCGGAGGTTTAATGGGAAAAGAGTTGGTAAAAGTCAATGAAAATTGGAACGTACTCACCTGTGTGAAAGAAATGCGAATTCAAGCCGAAAACGTTTCCCGAGTACATTCTATTTATGTAGTAGATGACGAAAATCGTCTCAAAGGTCGCTTGTCTCTCAAAGATTTATTAACGACTTCTACGAAAACGCCAATTAGCCAAGTATACATTCCCAAAGTTGATTATGTAAAAGTAGATACCAAAGATGTAGAAGTGGCTCGTATCATGCAAAAATACGACTTAGAAGCCATCCCGGTTGTAGATGAATTAGGCCGTTTAGTTGGTAGAATTACCATTGACGATATCATCGATGTAATAAAAGAAGAAGCCGATAAAGATTACCAATTAGCCGCCGGTATCTCGCAAGATGTGGAAGCCGATGATACGATTATCGAACTTACCAAAGCTCGATTACCTTGGTTGGTTTTGGCTCTATTGGGAGGATTTATTGCGGTAAAAGTATCCGGACAATTTGAAGGAGCTATGGATGAATTTGGGGTTTTATTCTTTTTTACACCACTAATAGCAGCAATGGCTGGGAATGTTGGTGTGCAATCTTCGGCGATTATTGTGCAAGTTTTGGCCAATAATACATTGAGTGGAACCATTTGGCAACGATTATTTAAAGAAGTAAAATTAAGCTTGTTTAACGGGTTAATTTTGGCGGTTATATTACTATTAGGAAGTCATTTTCTTTTGGGAGTAGAATATATAATTGGAATAACCGTGGCTACCGCTTTAATTTCGGTAATCATTATTGCCTCATTAATAGGAACTTTTGTCCCTATTACCTTAAACAAATACGGCATCGATCCCGCACTGGCAACCGGTCCGTTTATAACAACCAGTAACGATATTTTCGGGATTTTAATTTATTTCTCTATTGCTAAACTTATTTTAGGATTCTAAAATTACGGCCATTATATAAAAAAATGTTTATTTTTAGGATGCCAATGCCCATTGTTTGCAACACTCTTTTTGGGTCAGGCTGTTTTTTGTAAAGCCAAAATTCCGATAGCTATCTGGACTTCTTGGTCACTTTTTTTGAGTAACAAAAACAAAGCCCGCCTTTCAAAAAGATTTTCGCTACTATCAAGGGCACAACTCGTAAAATCATAAGCCATGAACATTCACATTATCGGAGGAGGAAATTTAGGTGTAGCAATCGCTCTAGGTTTAACTCAATTTACAAAAGGTAATCAAATCACAGTTACCCGAAGAAATTTGGCCCCAATTCAATATCTTTCTCAACTTGGAGTTACGGTTTCATCTCATAATATTGAAAATATAGAAAAGGCGGATGTTATCATTCTTACTGTAAAACCGTATCAAATTGACACGGTTTTAAACGAAATTTTACCTCATATTTCCAATAAAATCATAGCCTCGGCAGTTAGTGGTGTTTCGTTGGAAGCTTTGCAACAAAAAACAAAAGGAGCACTCCCCATCGTTCGGATTATGCCCAACATTGCGGCACAATTTGGCGAAAGTGCTACATGTATTTCGTTTTCAGATCCAAATAAAGAAGCTGGTGAACAAATGGTAAATCTCTTTAATTACTTAGGTACAGCGGTTGTCATAGAAGAAAAACTCATGGATGCCGCCACCGTTCTCGGTGCGTGTGGTACCGCGTATGCCTTACGTTACATACGTGCTTCTATGCAAGCCGGAATCGAAATTGGGTTTGATGCTCATACCGCTTTAGCCATTGCATCGCAAACCGCTAAAGGTGCAGCCAAAATGGCTTTGGAAGAAAAAATTCACCCTGAGCAATTGATAGACAGAGTAACCACCCCGCAAGGGTGTACCATTGTTGGTCTTAATGAAATGGAGCATCAAGGATTTAGTTCGGCATTGATACGGGGTATAAAAACGTCGTTGAATAAAATAAGAGAGTAATTTAATAGTTAAAAATTGAACACAAACAAAATAAAAATCCTTCATCTTGATTCCAATCATCCACTTTTATGGGAACAATTGGAAGCGTTAGGGTTTGAAAACCACCAAGATTTTGTTTCTTCCAAAGAAGAAGTAGAAGCAAAAATTCAAGAGTATCAGGGCATCGTCATTCGAAGTCGGTTTAAAATTGACAAAGCATTTTTAGATAAGGCCACCAATCTACAATTTATTGCCAGAGTGGGTGCCGGTTTAGAGAGTATCGATTGCGAGTATGCAGTTTCAAAAAACATTCATTTGATTGCGGCTCCTGAAGGTAATCGAAATGCCGTAGGCGAACACGCTCTGGGCATGCTGCTTTCGCTCATGAATAAATTAAACCAAGCCAATCAATCGGTTAAAAACGGCAATTGGATTCGCGAAGGACATCGCGGGTATGAATTAGAAGGCAAAACGGTTGGCATCATTGGTTACGGTAACATGGGCCAATCATTCGCCAAAAAATTACGCGGATTTGATGTTGAGGTATTGTGCTATGACATCCTTCCCAATGTGGGAGATGCAAATGCAAAACAGGTTTCATTAGAAGAATTGCAACAAAAATCCGATGTGCTTTCGCTTCACACACCTTGGACACCCGAAACCGATAAAATGGTAAATGAGCCATTCATCAATGCGTTTATCAAACCATTTTGGTTTATCAATACCGCCAGAGGGAAATCGGTGGTTACCGCAGATTTAGTTAAAGGGCTACAAAACGGAAAAGTTCTCGGTGCGGGTTTAGATGTGCTGGAATACGAAAAACTTTCTTTTGAAAAATTATTTGAAGGTGAAAAGCCGGAAGCTTTTACCTATTTGTTAACCGCCGATAACGTTTTGCTTTCCCCTCACATTGCCGGTTGGACGTATGAAAGCCATGAAAAATTGGCTCAAGTAATCGTTGATAAAATTAAAGCTGTTAATTTTCCAATTCCCGAAAAAGAAGAATTTAAAAGAGTAACCGGGATTGGAGGCTTTTTCTTTAAATCTAAAGACCCTCAAAAATTAATTGAATGGTATGGCAAATATTTAGGTTTTAAAACCGATCCTTACGGTTCCACTTTTTGGTGGAAAGACCATAAGGGTAACGATAGTTCTACCCAATGGTCGCCTTTTGGCGAAGACACAACTTATTTTGCCCCATCCGGAAAACCCTTTATGCAAAACTTCAGAGTTCACAATTTAGAAACCCTTTTAGAAAAATTAAATCAGGAAGGTGTAACAATTATAGGGGAGATGCAGACCTATGATTATGGTAAATTTGGATGGATTTTAGACCCGGAAGGAAATAAGATTGAACTTTGGGAGCCTAATGACCGTGCTTTTTTATAATTTTTTTTACTTTTATAACATCTAACCAAACTTTATAACAAAAAATATGGAAACATCTAGACCCAAAGAAGATTGGAATAATCCGCAACCCAATAACGGCCCTGTTTATAGAGATAATAAAAAAATTGCTGCAGGGGTAACCGCACTTTTATTGGGAGGATTAGGTGTGCATAAGTTTATTTTAGGATATAACAATGAAGGGATTATTATGCTATTGGTATCTATTGCGGGTATCGCACTTTCCTGTTTTGTATTTCCTATTTTTGGCACTGTTGCTATAGGAATCATTAGCTTTATCGAAGGAATTATATATTTGACTAAGTCAGATGAAGACTTTTATCAAACGTATCAAGTGAATAAACGACCTTGGTTTTAAATAAAAAAAGTCCCTTTTAGGGACTTTTTATTTAATTTTTTTCTTTTTTCTCCAGCTCCGCTTGGAATTCTTCCATAACCGGTTTTACGGTGCTTTCCGGTAAATCGGCTATTCGAATGTACATCAATCCGTCTACAGCATTATTAAACAAAGGGTCAACATTAAAAGCCACTACCCTAGCATTTTGTTTGATGTATTTTTTGATTAAAACCGGTAATCTCAAATTTCCGGGCTCTACTTCATCAATAATTTTATCAAATTTATTCAAGTCGGCTTCGGTTTCATTGAAAACAAAATCTTTGTCGGCATCTTTTAATTTTACCTTGTATTCTTTTTTGGGATGAATGTATTGAGCCACATAAGGATCATAATAGTGGGATTTCATAAATTCAATCATTAGCGATTTTGAAAAATCAGAAAACTGATTGCTAATGCTTACCCCACCAATAAGGTATTTGTGTTCCGGATAACGCAAAGTGGTATGCACAATTCCTTTCCATAACAAAAATAAAGGCATTGGTTTTTGTTGGTATTCTTTAATAATGAAGGCCCTACCCATTTCGATAGATTTACTCATCATGTCATAAAGTTCCGGTTCAAATCGGAACAAATCATGCAAATAAAACCCATCAATGCCATGTTGTGCATAAATTTGAGAACCCAATCCCATTCGATAGGCACCGGCTATTAGCTGGGCATCGTCGTCCCATAAAAACATATGGTGGTAGTATTTGTCGTATTGGTCTAAATCTAAAGATTCATTTGTGCCTTCGCCAACTTCTCTAAATGTTATTTCTCGTAACCTACCAATTTCATGTAGGATATTAGGAATTTTATCAGCTGTAATTAAATATACCTGATAGTTTTTACTCTGCAATAACCGGCAATCACTTTCTTTAAGCATTGCCATTTCTTCCAATATTTTGTCGTGATTGGCGGGTTTGGCAATTTCTTTAGGACTTTTTTGAATCTTTAAATTGGGAGTAGCCAAAAGTCTGTTTCCTTTTTCAAAGGCATTGGCCAACATATAGGTTTTTTTTCGAAGAAATTCGGAATAACTATCTAACGTTTCGTATTCGTTTTGTTCGGATACCGATATGGGTTTGCCAATTCGTACTTTAATGACTCTCTTTTTTTGAGTCAATAATTCAGAGGGTAATTTGGCAGTCCTAAGTGTATCGTTCAAACGCGATAAAAAGTAAAATAAACGACTGTTTTTAGCGTGAAAATAAATAGGAACCACAGTGACTTGTGCTTTGCGAATGACTTTTATTGCTCCTTCTTCCCAAGGTTTATCTACCACCAAAACGCCGTCTTTATAGGTAGAAACCTCACCGGCAGGAAACATTCCTAAGGGTTTACCATCACTCAAATGCCTCAAAGTTTCTTTAATTCCAATAACACTTGATTTGGCATCTTTGTGGTTTTCAAATGGATTAACCGGCATAATATAGGGTTTCATCGGTTCTATTCGATGGAGTAAAAAATTGGCTATAATTTTAAAATTAGGCTCGCGTTCCAACATTAATTTTAAAAGTAAAATTCCATCTATACCTCCTAGTGGATGATTGGAAACCGTAATATAGGGGCCTTCTTTGGGTAGCCTTTTTAAATCTTCTTCGGGAATTTCAAATTTGATTTCAAATTCATCCAAAATGGCGTTTAGAAAAGGGACATCAGACAAATGTTTGTTTCGGTTGTATATGGCGTTCAAGGTAGATATTTTAAGGACTTTCATTAGAATCCATCCTATAAATGTTCCAATAAATCCGTAACGATCTACATTGATTGCTTTGGCAACTTCTTTGGCAGTTACTAACCCCATTTTTGAAATTTTAATTAAATAATGAGCAAGAAACAAATATAGTAATTCTAATTGAAAACCAATTCGAAAAAACGAAACCAAAAAAGGCTTTGTTAAACATTTATTATAATTCTAAACAGCTTTCTATTAGTGGTATCTTTTATGTATTTTTGACAACATAAATCTGAATTATGCGAATTATTTCTTATAATGTAAACGGTATACGAGCTGCTATTACAAAAGGTTTTTTAGATTGGTTGCAACAGGCAAATCCGGATGTAATTTGTCTTCAAGAAATCAAAGCTACAGAAGACCAAATTCCCAGAGAGAATATTGCAGCAGCAGGCTATCCGTATCAATATTATTTTTCAGCTCAAAAAAAAGGATATAGTGGCGTGGCTATTTTGTCGAAAATAGAGCCCAAAAATGTTGTTTACGGGACAGGAATAGATTATATGGATGCCGAAGGGAGAAACCTGAGACTTGATTTTGATGATTTTTCAGTAATGAGTTTGTATTTGCCTTCCGGTACCAATAGCGATCGTTTAGACCATAAGTTCAAATATATGGATGATTTTAAAGTTTACATAGATCATTTGAAAGTTGAAATTCCAAAACTCATTATAGGAGGTGATTACAATATTTGTCATCAAGCTATAGATATTCACGATCCCATCCGAAATGCTACGGTATCTGGTTTTTTACCGGAAGAACGGGCTTGGCTTGATGCTTTTATCAAGAGCGGTTTTGTAGATAGTTTTAGACATTTTAATAAAGAGCCTCACAATTATTCCTGGTGGAGTTATCGAGCCAATGCCAGAAACAACAATAAAGGCTGGAGAATTGATTACAACTTAGTGAGTGAATCCTTATCCAACCAACTTACCAGAGCTTTTATTTTACCCGAAGCAAAACATTCCGATCATTGTCCTGTTGGAATAGAAATAACCACTAAAACCCATAATTAACCTCTAAATAACTGAATTTATGACTAAGAAAATTTTTCTTTTAGCAACAGTGACCTTGTTGATTTCCTCTTGTGTATCAAAAAAAGTGTACAACGAATTAGAAAGCAAATATGCTGCACTCAAAAAAGAACAACGTGATTTAGAAGATCAAAATGATGCTTTGGCTAAAGCGAAATCGAAATTGGAAACCGATTTAAAATCCAATCAGGATGAATTAGCCCGAATCAAATCGGAACGCGACAAATTGCAAAGTGATTTAGCCGCTGCGTCAAATAATTTAAAGACGCTTCAAGCTTCGTATGCCGCTCTAGAAAAAAATTCAGACGATGCTTTGCAAGCAAATATGAAGAAAAATAGAGAATTATTGGCTCAATTGGATGCCAAAGAAAAAGCTTTGGCCGCAGAGCAAGAACGATTAAATAAATTGCAAGCCGATTTAAGAGATCGTTCGCAAAGAGTAAATGAATTGGAGAGTATGATTGCCGCCAAAGAGGAAAGCATGCGAAAACTTAAAGAAACTCTTTCAAAAGCCTTGAATAGCTTTGAAGGCAAAGGACTAACCGTTTATCAAAAAAATGGAAAAGTTTATGTTTCAATGGAGAACAAATTACTTTTTCAAACGGGTAGCTGGGCGGTTGGCTCAGAAGGACGTAGAGCCGTAGTAGAAGTGGGTAAAGTATTGGCTCAAAATCCGGATATTTCTGTTTTGATTGAAGGACACACCGATAACGATAAAATTTTAGGTTCAATTGGTGGCGGTGTCGAAAACAACTGGGATTTGTCTACCAAAAGAGCTACAGCTATAGTGACGATTTTATCTGAAAACAAAGGGATAAATAAAGAGAACTTAACAGCTGCCGGAAGAGGCGAATTTGCTCCAATTGCGTCTAACGAAACCGCAGAAGGAAAAGCCAAAAACCGACGTATTGAAATTATTTTGACTCCAAAACTAGATGAAATTTCTAAAATGTTGAACGAATTATAAAATAGATTCCAAGTCTCTAAGGTACTAAGTTTTTAACCTTTACTTAGCACCTTAGGGACTTACTATCTTAGTACCTCAAAATGAAATACACAACCCTTTCCCATACCAATATTAAAATCAGTAAAATCTGTTTGGGAACCATGACTTTTGGTGAACAAAATACCGAAAGTGAAGCCCATGAACAATTGGATTATGCCGTTTCTCGGGGAATTAATTTTATTGATACCGCCGAAATGTACCCCATAGCTGCCCGAAAAGAAACCCTAGGAAGTACCGAGCGATTTATCGGAAGTTGGTTAAAAAATAGAGGAAAGCGAGACGATTTGGTCATTGCTACCAAAATTGCCGGGCCCAATCGAGGTATGGAATACATTCGTCAACCCTTGGATTTTACTGCCAAAAGTATTAAGGAGGCCGTAGATTTAAGTTTGAAAAACCTTCAAACCGATTATATAGATCTATACCAAATGCATTGGCCGGAACGGGTAATGAATATGTTTGGTAAAAGAGGTTTGACCGAAATTGACACCAACTGGAAAGAAAATTTTGCCGAAGTTTTAGCGATTTATGATGAAATCATCAAGTCGGGAAAGATTAGACACATCGGTGTTTCTAATGAAGCTCCATGGGCGGTTATGAAATTTATCAGCGAAAGCGAAAAACACAATTTACCCCGTATTGCCACCATTCAAAATCCGTATTCGTTGTTAAATCGGTTGTTTGAAGTGGGTTTAACCGAAGTCTGCATGCGAGAGAATATAGGTTTATTGGCCTATTCTCCGTTAGGTTTTGGGATTTTATCGGGCAAACACTTAAACGGAACGCAACCCAATTCCCGTATAGGTTTGTTTCCACAATTTACACGTTACACCTCAGAAAACGCTACAAGAGCTACTAAATTATACCAAGAATTGGCTCACAGTTACGGCTTAACTTTAACGCAAATGGCTTTGGCTTTTGTACAGCAACAACCATTTGTAATGAGTACAATTATAGGGGCAACCTCTTTGGAACAATTAAAAGAAAATATAGATTCAAACGAAATTTTACTTTCACCTGAAATTGTAAAAGAAATCGAAAAAATTCATGAAATGATTCCCAATCCGGCTCCATGAGTTTTTAGTCGCGGTTTTCACAATATTGTCATTCCGACAAAGGAGGAATCTCAATCGCGGTTTTCACACAATATGAAAAAAGGAATCAAAAACGTTTTAGTACAAAAAGAAAAACAATTCCTCCATAAAATGGTCATTCCGTAACAATCTTTTATAATTCAGATTCCTACGGAATGAAAACTTTGAGGTAAAGTAATTAAGGTTTACTTCACCATCAATTTACTTGTAAAATGAGCTCCGTTAACCTCTTGTACAGAAACAAAATAAAATCCGGGTGTGAGTTGGGCTACTGAAATTTCATTTAATTCGGTGCCATGTATCATTTGAGACAGTACTTTTTTTCCTGTACTGTCAAAAATGTGAAGCTCATTCAAATCCATAAGATTTGAGTTTTTCAAAGTAAACGATTGTTGAGTTGGATTTGGATACATACTCAATCCCTTTTTTTGAAAATCATCGGTAGCTAATGACAAATCGACCAATTTGGAAATGGTTCCACTGGAAATTCCGGCCACATACAATTCTCCGTTAATATCTTCTCCAAAAGAAACAATGTTACCGCCAAAGGAGTTGGGCGTCCATACAATCGAATTAGTATTCAAATAACCAATTCGATTGTTACAATAATCAGAAAACAAATATTTTCCATATAAATTAGGATATTGTGTCCCACGATACACATAACCACCGGTTAATGAACATCCGCCTGATTCCGCGTGGGTATATTGTGCAACCGGGAATGTATAATTGGCTAAGGGTCCACATCCGGAGCTATTGTAAATGGCATTACCTTCATAGCAACGCCATCCATAATTTAACCCGGATGCTGTGAGTGGGGCACTATTAATTTCTTCAATAGCATTCTGTCCTACATCGGCAATCCATAAATCACCATTCAAACGGTCAAATGAAAATTTCCAAGGATTTCGCATACCCACCGCCCAAATTTCATCCGCTCCCGGAGTTGTTCCGGCAAAAGGATTTCCGGCAGGAATAGCATAAGGCGAACCTCCATCAACATCTATTCGCAGCATTTTACCCAATAAAGAATTGATGTTTTGACCATAATTGCTTGGGTCACCACCACTTCCGCCATCGCCCATACCTATATACAAATACCCATCCGGTCCAAAGGCCAAAGAACCGCCATTATGATTGCTAAATGGTTGTGCAATTGTCAATAAAACAACACCACTGTTGGCATCTGCCACATCCGGATTGTTGCTTACCGTGTATCGAGCTATCACTGTAGCTCCATCACTGGCACGTGTATAATTTACATAAAAATAACCGTTTGAACTATAATTTGGATGAAAAGCCAAACCTAGCAACCCTCTTTCGCCACCCGATACTATAGTAGAAGGAGTCAAGGTTAAAAAATTGGTCGCATTTACGGTTCCATTGGCATTCAAAATTCGAATGGCACCGCCACGTTGTACCACAAACAATCTTGAATCACCGGCATTTACAATTGCCACCGGACTCGAAAAACCGGTAGCGAATGTTTGCAATCCGATGGTTTGAGAGAAGGATACAAAAGACAAAGTAAAGAAACTTAAAAGTAGAAATTTTTTCATGGTATTTTTGTTGTTGGATGGAAGTAAAAATAGTAAATTTTTATTTAATAGGTTTCACTCTAAGTAAGTTATCAAAAAAAACCGCCCCAAATTACTTTGGGACGGTTCAATCAAAAGAAATCTAAAATTAGTTTACCACAACATATCCTTTGGCTTTAGCAAAACTATGAATCGAGGTTGTAATCGCATTTCCTAAATCGTCTTGTGATTTGGTTTTTTTGGATTCTTCATCTATGTAGGCTTGACGTTTTTTGGACAGTTCATCCATTTCTTTTTGAATGGTTTCGCGTTCCTTGGTTTTTTGAGCCACGATGGTTTTAATTTCTTCTTTAGATTTATTCTTTAGTTCAGCCGGAAGTTCTTCTGCTTTCAA
The DNA here is from genome assembly GCA_024709705.1 of Flavobacterium sp. Classification (GTDB taxonomy): domain Bacteria; phylum Bacteroidota; class Bacteroidia; order Flavobacteriales; family Flavobacteriaceae; genus Flavobacterium. The sequence continues at coordinate 11,167 of JANJWE010000338.1, forward strand.
ATTCTCCAAGGCTTTGCTGTCGTTTTTAGCTTTATCTACCAAATCCCAACTTTCATTTTTATACACAGCTTTTGATTTGCTTACTGCCCGTTCGGCATAATTGGCCTTTGAAATAGATTGAGCATTGGCATCTTGTACTTCTTGAGCCCTTTTTTTCTCAACTCCTTGGGAACCATACCCAATATAAGTTGTGTTTAATCTCACATTGCATTGCGAGATTTGGTCGTCATACGGCGTTACGATATATCGTACTTTGGCATTGGAATCGATGTTGAAATATTTTCCTTGTCCTACATCGGCACCGTCTTTCCATAAACCCCGTATGCCTTCTTCATAACCACCACAGTGAATCGTGTTGATATAAATTCCTTTTTTTAACGCATCGGAAATGGATTCTTTATAGTTGATGCTTCCTTGAGTAAACGCTTCATTACCTGCAATATAAATGAGTTTCATGTTTTCTAATCCGTCTTTCCAAGTGAGTTTTTGAGCCGCATCTTGAATCACCGCTCCGCAATATTCGCTACCACCATTGGTTCGTAATGCGAAAAGTTTTTCAGAAATTAAATCTAAATCTGTACTCAAAGGAATTACTTGACGAATGTAATTCGATTCTATACTTAGGCCGCTATTGCCGTATTCATACAAGGCAATTTCTATATCGGGTGTTTTACCCTCAAATTTTAACGTAGTTAAGGTATTTACAATATTCCACAAACGGGATTTGGCTTGTTCAATCAGCCCGTCCATACTATTGGAGGTGTCTAACAATAAAGCAACTTGAATGGTTCCTTTGGCAGTAGTCTCCTCCGGATTTTGAATGGTTTTTCCACTTGTGGCGGCATCAATAGTAGCCGTATTGATTTTCTTTTCGCAGCTAAACATCACCATCGAAGTGAGTAAAGTAAAGGTAAAAACTAATTTTTTCATGAGATTGTGATTTTAAATTTTGCATAAAATTAATTTCTAAGGCTGTTCAACTTCAGACCACTTGGTGAAAACCATTTCTGAATGGGTGAAATTGTTTTTTAAACCCAAATTAATTTTCGTACTTTACACTGTAATACAAATGAGATGGTTATCCGATTTAAAATAATGCTATTGGTACTGTTTTCTCCTTTGGTAATGATGGCTCAAGACAGTATCAAAACCAAATCGAGCAAAATTTCTGTGAGCAAAAAAGCGAAAGAGGTTGAAGCGACTCTTTCTAAAAGTAATCCTGAAGTTACTGCCGATAAATATGTAGAATTGGCGAATGAATTAGATAAAAAAGGGGATTACGCTAAAGCCGAAGACTATCTGAAACGAGCCTTGCCAATTTATCAAAAGCAAAAAAACAAAGACAAAATAGCAAGTACAACCCGATTGATTGCTCAAATGCAGGAAAAACAAAATAAAGTTGATGATGCGATAAAAAGCTATCAAACGGCCAGTGAAAAAGCGGTAGATGTGGGTTATTCACGTGTGAACTCGAATGACGCAAGTCGATTGCAAAACAAAAGTCCGAAAGTACAAGCCGATTTTTTGGATTCGAACATTAAAATTTTAGAAAAAGAAGGTAAAAAGGAGGAAGCAGCAGAAGCCTATAAACAAAAAGCCGTTGTCGATTTAAAATCCGAAAACAAAGAAATGGCGATAGAAAACTATGAAAAAGCCATCGCTGTTTCCAAAGATAAACCGGAAGAAGTGTTGAAATTGAAGAGCGAAATTTCTAAAGTCTATGCTTCCGAAAACAATTTGGATAAAGCAATTGAAATCACTAAGAATACCATTTCAGAAGCGGAAAAAATTGGAAGTGTTTCGCAACAAATTGAGCAACAGCAAGCATTGGCCAATTTATATTTTAAAAAGGAAAACCAAAACGATGCCATTGTTTTATTGGAAGAAACCTATCAATTGGCCTTAAAAAACGGTCGCACTTTTGATGCCAAGAAAGCGATGTTGGCTCTCTCGGATTATTATCGAGAAAAAGGGAATCAAGCCAAAGCAATTGAGTTATACGATAAATTTCTGAAGGATTTTGATCGGATGATTCAAGCAGATAGCACATTAGTGGATGCCAAGATTTTTCAAGTGACGGAAGAAAAAATCAAGCAATTGGAGAAAGAACGTGCGTTGAAAGATGAGTTGATTACGAAGAAAAACAAATTCAATTACGTTTTGATTGGTTCCGTGATTTTGATGCTGATTTTATTGGGATTGATTGCAAAAGCGTTGTTTTCCATCAAAACCAAGAATAAAAAAATCGCGTTGCAATCATTGCGAAGAGAAATGAACCCACATTTTATTTTTAATAGTTTGAACAGTGTAAACCAATTTATTGCTCAAAATAATGAGTTGGAAGCCAATAAATATTTGACTTCGTATTCCAATTTAATGCGAAATATGATGGAAACTTCGAATAAAGATTTTATCTCGTTAGCCAATGAATTAGAACAAATTAA
>JANJWE010000042.1 GCA_024709705.1 Flavobacterium sp.
GGGAGAACGTAATCCAACTGAGCTAAATTTCGGGATTGTCTCTGAATGTTTTGGGTTGTTTGATCGTCAACATCAAATATAAACGAATTGCTGTCGTCTTTGTTAAAAGAAGTTGAGAAATCAACAGATAATTGATGTCCGTCTTTTTTAAATTTTTTAATCAAATTTGAGGCGTATTCTACATTTTCTCCGGCACTAAATTGATCGTTAAAACGAAGACGAGTACCTAAAAAGTTTCGATTGGCATCAAAATCAAAGAACAACACTTCATCCGGATTGGCACCACTATCTCTTCTATAGGAAACGGTATTGGTCCAAGTTGTAGTTTTATCTAGAAACCACTCGGCACCAAAACTTCCGTTAAAACCTTCTCTCAAGCGTTCATTCTTTCTTCTTTCGTTAATAAAATTGGTTGTATTACCGTTATTGTCAAAATATTCAGAATTTGTTAACGAATTCCCCGGACTGTTTCTATCACTATATCCTAAAGTAGAGAAGACATTAAAATTTTCAGATTTGTAGTTGATATTTCCTGTAAGACCATAATTTCTTGGGTCACCTACGGTTCCGGTTATCACTCCATTTAATCCTTGGTTTTTTCCTTTTTTAAGAATGATGTTGATAATTCCACCACCCCCTTCGGCATCGTATCGGGCAGAAGGATTGGTAATCACCTCAACTTTGTCAATTGCATCAGCCGGAATCAATCGCAAGGCGTCGTTAATATTGATAGCATTGGAAGGTCTACCATCAATTAAAATGCGAACACTTTCGTTTCCTCGAAGACTTACATTTCCTTCAACGTCTACAGAAACTGATGGAACATTGTCAAGAACATCACTCACCGTTCCTCCTTTTACCATCATGTCTTGGCCTACATTGTAAACTCTTTTATCCAATTTTATTTCAACAGTTGAGCGTTCGGCACGAAGTTCTACACCATCCAATTGGGTTGCATCATCAACAAGTGCAATCGTACCCAAATTGGTATTTTTTTGTAAGTTTTGGTTTTTAAATTCAATCGTTTTAAACGAAATAAATTCAACACGAACATCATAACTTCCGGCATTAATTTCAATTGAAAATTCTCCTTTGCTATCAGTAATTCCTCCGGTCACCACTTCGGGTCTACGAGTACTTTGAAAAACAATAGTAGCGTATTCTAGGGGTTGTGAACTGGATTTGTCAATTACTTTTCCGGTAATCGTGATTTTTGGGGGTGCTTGTCTTGGTTGTGCAAAGACTGAAATGAAACTCAATAAGATGAGTAATAGAGCATAGCTAATTTTTTTCATTAGTTATAAAAGATTGGTTTTATTAAGTTTGGACAGCAAAATTAGGTTATGGTTTATCCGAAAAATCCCAAATTATTGTTAAATGATTCTGAATAAAAATTAAAATAGAGTTTTGATTAAAATAGGAGGTCTACCTATTACAGCTTTATTGTTTACAATTACTACAGGTCTTTCAATCAATTGTGGATACTCCAGTACAATCTTCAGCAGTTCGTGTTCCGAAAGATTTTTGTCTTTGAATTGAGTAATCCAAATGGGTTCTTTGGTTCGAATAATGTCTTGTACAGAACCTTTTAATTTGGAAAGAATATCTTTTAGTTTTTCTTCAGAAAGAGGCTCTTTCAAATAATTGACAACCTTATATTCTTTTCCCAACTCATCCAAAATTGCTTTTCCTTCTCTTGATTTTCCGCAACGAGGGTTATGTAAAATTTCAATCATAGTTTCTTTTTTTGTTGCAAAAGAACACTTTTTCAACTGAAAATTAGTTAAAAAAATGGTAACAGTTTCTCAACTAAAAACTATATTTGAAGATAAAATCATTCGATATGTATATTGAACAACTAAACACCAAAAGATTTACTTTTTTACCCTACATTCCTATTCCGTTACTTTTTATTAGTTTAATAGCATTTAATAGTTTTGCGGCTCAAAAAAAGGGCGTAGAAGAGACCTATCAAGTTTTAATTGAACGGTTTGGCCAAAATTTGACCTTTGTTTTTGTAGTGGCTCCACTATCTATTGCATGTTTGTTTCTCTTTTTTTGGGTAAAGTTTATTCATCAACAGTCTTTACGAAGTTTAACCACTTCTCGTGAAAAAGTAGATTGGAGTCGAATTTTATTTTCATTTTTACTCTGGGGTTCTGTTTCAGCTTTTTTTATAATGGTTTCCGTATGGACCAGTCCGGAAAATTTTGTGTTTCAATTGGAACCCGTCAAATTTGGAGTATTTGTTGTACTCGCTTTACTTTTATTGCCGCTTCAAACCAGTTTTGAGGAATATTTGTTTCGAGGTTATCTCATGCAAGGTATAGGTGTTTTGGTAAAAAACAGGTGGATACCTCTAATTCTCACTTCGGTTTCATTTGGATTGATGCATATTTCTAATCCTGAGGTTGGGAAAATGGGTGCAGTTATAATGGTCTATTACATAGGTACCGGATTTTTTTTAGGTATGATTACTTTATTGGATGAAGGATTGGAGTTGGCCTTAGGTTTTCATGCTGCCAATAATATTGTTGGAGCTCTTTTAGTAACGGCTGATTGGACGGCTTTGCAAACGCCTTCAGTTTACAAAGATATTTCGGAACCTTCTGCTCATTATGATGTTTTGCTTCCTATTCTTGTTTTATTTCCAATACTTTTATTTATTTTTGGTAGAAAATACAAATGGTCGCATTGGAAACAAAAACTAGTGGGTACCTTACCTCCGGCAAATTAATACTAAAACATTCAAATTTATTTTTATGACTACTTCAATTTCATATCAAAATGTTCATAACCGATTTAAATTAAATGGTTTCCATCTGAATCGGGAGGATTTGTGTAGAGTGGCCTACAGCTTTATTAAGGAAGGAGAAGATTTTGAAAAACCGGTAGGTGATTTTTTATTGGATTGGTTTGACGACAAACCGTATTTGGAAATTAATACATCCGGTTCTACCGGAATTCCCAAATTAATACGAGTGAGCAAACAAGCTATGGTTGAATCGGCATTGGCAACGGGAAATTTCTTTGATTTGAAACCGGGTGATAAAGTTTTACATTGTTTGCCTGTTCGATATGTTGCCGGTAAAATGATGTTTATCAGAGGGTTTATTCTCGGTTTGGAAATTGATTTTGTGGCACCCAGTTCGCATCCATTGGACCGAATTGAACACGATTACGATTTCACGGCAATGGTTCCGATGCAAGCTCAATATTCAATTGATCGTTTGCATCGTGTTCGAAAAATTATTATTGGCGGTGCTAAAATAACCAAGCCATTAGAAGAAAAATTACTTCAAATAAAATCGGAAATTTATGAAACGTATGGCATGACCGAAACCATTACACACATAGCAGCCAAACGAGTGGGTGAAGCTGCATTTACGGTTTTTCCTCATGTAATGCTTTCACAAGACGATCATAATTGCCTCTTAATCAAAGCTCCATTCATTTCAGATGCTATAATTGAAACTAACGATATTGTTGAAATGGTATCAGAAAATCAATTTATTTGGTTGGGTCGTTTTGATAATGTTGTTAATAGTGGCGGAATTAAATTAATACCCGAACAAATTGAAGAAAAACTGGCAAAAAAAATTCCCAGACGCTATTTTGTAACCGGAAGACCCGATCCGGTATTAGGAGAAAAACTGGTTTTGGTTGTAGAGGGTGAAGCTATGGAATTGGATAAAGATATTTTTGAGGTATTGGATAAATATGAAAAACCCAAAGAAGTACACTTTGTAAAACACTTTGAAGAAACCCCAACTGGAAAAATTGTGCGAAAAGAAACGATGACTAAATTTATGAGTTAAAATTCATTGTTAATGAATGCACAAATAAACCTGACAGGTTTCAAAAACCTGTCAGGTTTATTATCTTTTAATACTGACCAACATTTTATTTAGTGCCAATTGAATATCTTCAATAGAAGAGGTATTGGGTAATAAGCAGCGCTCGAAGAACGCGGACGATCCGGCGCACTTCTCCAAGGGCGAGCGCAAGGGCCTCAAGAAGGTCTATCGCCGTGAGCTGGTGAAGCGCTCGCAGCTGATGCGCATTGCCGCCGCCTGGGTCATCACCGTGCCGGCTTCGGCGCTGATGGCCGCGGTGCTGTTCTTCATGATCCGCGGGATGATGCTGCCCTGAGCGACGCGAGCGCGATCGTGGAGGCCGTGGCATGAGCTTCGTCGAGCTGCTCGGCTTCCTCGCGCTCGGCGCGATCGTGTGGTACTGGTTCGACAGCCTCAAGGCGCGCGAGATCGGCGT
>JANJWE010000052.1 GCA_024709705.1 Flavobacterium sp.
GAAAAACGTAAAAGCGGCTGAAACTACAGCTACTAATACAAACGCTCCGGCTCAAACTCTAGGTGAAAACAATCAAATTTTAGCTGATTTGAAAGCTAAAATGGAAAAAGGAGAAAAATAATTTAGTTTCCCTTTTATAAATTGAAAACCCTTTGCGAAAGCAAAGGGTTTTTTTATGAACTAAAATTAAAAATCTATTTATTGTAATACTTACTCAACCAAATGTTCTCGCTAAAGTTTTTTCCCTGCCAAAAGCAATAGTAAATAGAAATTCCCATAAGTGATTTAAAAATAAACAGAAAAGAGACCAATCGAAGGGTTCCTTCCGATGTTTTACCTAATGAATTAGATGGTATTATTGTTGCGATTAGCAAACTGATTACAAGAAGAAAAATAATAAAATTCCCCATGGTTTTAAAGGGTTTCATGTACCATTCGCGTAATGGGTTGATGTCGTTTCCCCATTTATGAATAAGATAATAATAGTCATTCCCAATGGGTGCAAATAATAAAGGATCGTCATAATTCTCTAATTGAAACAATTCAGCCGGTGCCATAATTCGAAATCCTTGAATTTTTATTTGATGTGTTTTCTCTAAGGAATGTATTTTTGAAATAGCTTCTTCCGGTAACGGATTTTTAAAGTAAAACGAGTCTAAAAATCGCAAACGGTAATTGATACATAATTTTTTAATGTCATCAATATGAAAAATGAGATTTGATTCTAATTGCTCAAAATGAAAAGCATTAGCAATTGTTGAAGATTTTGAAGCTATTGTATTTTTTATATTATCGCGTTCGGCTTCATTTTCAGATAAAATCTTCTCTACATTACGCATTATATTTTCTTCAGAGCTGTTTTTTTGTTTTAGGTTTTGAAGCTCAACCAGCAAGTTTTTCTTTTGTAATAGCATTTTTTAAGATGTTTAATAAAGTACTTAAATGAGAAATACAATAAGCTCTAATTTAAGGAATTAAATTAAAATTTTATCAGGTTACAAGATTTTTTTGAACAGTCTCAAAACTTAAAATTCTGTTAATACTTAAGTGATAGAAATCCAATCACTATAGAACGCCGTAAATCAATGTATAATCAAAAAAAAACAATATGAAAACAAGAAGAAATTTTGCAATGATTGCAGCAGTTTTATTTATGGGAACTTTAAATTATGCACAAACAAAAGAGAAAACCGTTGAAGTTGGGGGAGCACCAATGTATCCCAGTAAAAACATAGTTGAGAACGCGGTCAACTCAAAAGACCATACTACTTTGGTAGCAGCTGTTAAAGCTGCAGGTTTAGTAGAAACATTACAGTCAAGTGGCCCTTTTACTGTTTTTGCACCCACTAATTCAGCTTTTGAAAAACTTCCGAAAGGAACGGTTGAGACTCTCTTAAAACCCGAAAATATTAAAATGTTACAATCTATTTTAACCTATCATGTTTTATCCGGTAAATACGATGCCCAAGCTATTTTGGGAGCAATTAAAAAAGGCAACGGAAAAGCTCAATTTAAAACGGTGAGTGGTGGGATTTTAACGGCTACTTTAAATGGGAAACAAGTAGTTTTAGAAGATGAAAACGGAAATAAATCGAAAGTTACTATTACTGATGTGAATCAATCTAATGGTGTTATACATGTTATTGATACGGTTGTAACGCCAAAGGCCTAATTTTTTGTTTTAGTTTTAAAAGAAAAGACCACAAATAAAATTTGTGGTCTTTTTGTTATCTGAGTATTGCTCCAAACTCTTTTTCAAAATTATGTTGCAGTTTGGTCATAACTTTATCAATTTGCTCCTCGGTTAAAGTTTTGGTAGCATCTTGAATGCTGAAACTCAAGGCATACGATTTTTTCCCTTCCGGCAAGTTTTTTCCTTTATAAACATCAAACAAACTAATTTCTTTAAGTAAGTTTTTTTCAGTTGAACGTGCTACGGTATACAATTTTTCAAAAGTAACTTGCTCGTCCAGTAATAAAGATAAATCTCTTTTGACTTCGGGATATTTTGGAATTTCTTGAAACTTAATTTTATTTGAAATCAATTTTAAGATTAGATTCCAATTAAAATCGGCATAAAATACATCTTGTTTGATATCAAAATGTTTTAAAATTGATTTTTTAACGGTACCCAATTCAACTAAAATATCGTTTCCAATTGCCAAAGCGATTCCTTCATTAAATACATCATTTATTACCGGTAACGTTTGAGTTTTGTTAAAAGATAGCCGATTTAAAACAGATTGAATATAACCTTTGAATAAAAAGAAATCACTAGGATTTTGACCATTTGAAGTCCAAGTTTCAGGTTGACGGTTTCCGGAGATAAACATCGAAAAACGTTTGTTCTCTTCATAACCTGAAGGCATTTTGTGGTAAGTTTTTCCAAATTCAAATAATTTCAAATCTGTATTTCTTCGGTTTATATTATATGATACTGCTTCTAATCCGGAGAATAGCAACGACTGTCTCATAGCCGATAAATCGGTACTTAGCGGATTCAACATAAGAACATTAAACTCCTCTTTTAAATTTTGCGATAAATTTATATAATCTGGAGTCGTCAGAGAGTTGGCCATCATTTCATGAAAACCAAGCGAATTCAATTGAGCAGCTATAATATTTTGAACTTTATAATCTTCGGTTCGGGTCGAGTTGGAAACTGTGGCATTTAATTTTTTGGAAAATTGTATGTTATTGTATCCGTAAACCCTCAAAATATCTTCAATTACATCAATTTCTCTCTGTACATCAACTCTATAGGCCGGTATAGTTAACCCTAAACCTGCATCAGATACACTATTGACTTTGATATCTAAAGAAACCAAGATTTTTTTTATGGTTTCTTTTGGAATTTCTTGACCAATTATTTTATTTACTTTATTAAAGTTTAATACAACAGTATGGTCTTCTATTTTCTTTTGATAAATATCAATAATATCCGAAGTAATTTCACCTCCGGCTATTTCTTTTATCAAAATGGCAGCTCTTTTTAAGGCATATTCTGTTATAGTTGGGTCAATTCCTCTTTCAAATCTAAACGAAGCATCGGTACTGAGTCCATGCCTTTTGGCTGTTTTTCGAATTGAGACCGGGTTAAAATAGGCACTTTCTAAAAAGATTTGAGAGGTTTTTTCGGTAACTCCCGATTCTTTTCCACCAAAAACTCCGGCAATGCACAGGGGCCCTTTTTCGTCACAAATCATTAAATCTTCTTCGTGTAAAATTCGTTCTACATCGTCTAAAGTTTTAAATTTTGTTCCACCGGCAACGGTTTTAACTAAAATTTTACCATTTATTTTTGAAGCATCAAAAGCGTGTAAAGGCTGTCCCAGTTCGTGTAAAACGTAATTTGTAGCATCTACAATATTGTTTTTTGGAGTTAATCCTATGGCTTTTAATCGATTTTGTAGCCAATTTGGAGAGGGTTTTACCTCAATCCCCGAAATAGTTAGTCCACAATATCTGGGGGCCAATTTGATGTCTTTAACTTCTACATCAATTTTTAAAGTTCGTTTATCTACCCTAAAGGTTGTAACCGAGGGGGTAATGAGTTCGGGATTCAAGTTTCTTTGAACAAGTCCGGCTTTCATATCGCGTGCTACGCCCCAATGCGACATCGCATCGGCACGATTGGGAGTTAGTCCAATTTCAAAAACTTCATCGTTTTCAATATTCATCACTTTTGAAAAAAGCATTCCGGGCTGAAGTGAAGAATCTAAAACTAGAATTCCATCATGACTTTCACCGATTCCTAATTCATCTTCGGCACAAATCATACCGTGACTTTCTTGTCCACGAATTTTGCTTTTTTTGATTTGAAATTCGTTTCCTTCTTTATCATACAATGTGGTTCCAATTGTGGCAACCGGAACTTTTTGTCCCACTGCAACATTGGGTGCTCCACAAACAATTTGCACGATTTCACCAAATCCAATATCAACTGTGGTTACTTTGAGTCTATCTGCATCGGGGTGTTGGATACAGGTTTTTACTTCGCCTACAACAACTCCTTGTAGTCCTCCTTTAACAGATTCATATTTTTCAACAACTTCTACTTCCAATCCCAAGTCGGTAAGTAAAGCAGCAGTTTCTTCTGATGGTAAATCTAATTTGATAAATTGTTTAAGCCAGTTGTATGAGATTCGCATTTGGATTGTAAATTTTAAGTCGCAAATATACTATTTTAAATTTTTTTCGTCTACACATCTAGAAACAAAAAAAGAGGGACAATGCCCTCTTTTAAAGTAATTTTAAGTTATATAATTATTCGCAGTGATTTGCGTCTATATATTCTCCAATAATTCCGGCAGCAGCACTAACATCTGATTTTAAGATTCCATTGTTAGATGCAGGTAATACAGATACTGTAGTTACATCTAATCCAGTGAAATAAGCCTCAATTAAAGCAGCTTGTGGAGCAACTCCAGCCTCAGCACCGGTTCCGCTTAATAATAAAGCTCCTAATTGGAAGAAACCTCTCATACCTGCGTCAGAACCTACACCTGTATTTGCATCCCACTCAGCCATACCTTGTGCTTGTGTGTAAGTTATACCACCAATAGTTAACCCATTTGCCCAAAACTCAGAAGCACCATTGTTGTATGCACCATTTGCAAAGAAGAAACCTTGAGAGAAAGAACAATAGTCTTCTCTTGGACAACCTGGAGCAGGAATAAGTCCGGTGTTACAAGAAGTTCCGGCTTTAATCCAACTTAAAGCTCCTTGAGCAACTTCATAACCTCTATCAAATTTGATAACGATTACCCATGATGTGCCAGAGTTTGTATTGAATTTTATGAAGTTTGTGGTGTTAGCTTGTGGGTTACAACCTGTACCTGAACCTTCAGTAGGCGACATATCAGCTGGAGCACCATTTACAGTAGCCCAAATAATATCACTGAAAGTAGCACTTTCTTCACCACAGTTTTTCAAATCGATGATAAAGTGGCTTAAATTTTTTGAGTTGGCTTTAGATTTTGTAATCGTATACGTCCATTCTGATCCATCGGCATTTTGAGTTACCGTTACATTGTAATCTGAGTACGAACTGGTTGAATTCGAACTACCTTTAGGTCCTTTATTTCCTGTGTTGTCCCCAGTTGTCACATCTTCATTACTACAACTAAACATTCCGAAAGAAAGTAAAGTCAATAAAAGAATTTTTTTCATTTTATTTAAAATTTAAAATTGGTTAGATAATTGTTAATTTGTGGCATTTTTTGATCTAAATCTGTTTCGATTTTTTCCTAAAATTCTACTACAAAGGTAGGTTGAGTTAACAATTATTAACAATAAAACCGATGAAATGCATACAATGACGATAAGGTGTTTAAAATGTTAAATATTCTAATATTTATAAAATTCGAAAGTGTAAAAATTTTAATTATAACCTTCTTTTCTGCTTCAATTAAAATGGTTTTATATGTCTTAATTTTTTATTTTAAATTATTGATAATCAATTAATTTAAAATAAAAGTGTAGTTTTGGAATTCGTTTCTAATTTAAATTTACAAGAATTTTTTATTGATTTTATTTTGTAGAATTAATTCAATATTTCCGTACAATTTGTTCGAATTATTTCGGCAATTTTATCAGTAGGAAGGTCATTGGCGTCGCTGCCAAACGGATCTTCAATTTCTTCGGCAATTAATTCCAAACTCGCCAAAACATAAAATATAAATATGACTACCGGAATAACATAATAACCCAAACTAAACACATACCCAAAAGGTAACGTCATAACGTAAAAGAAAATAAATTTTTTTATAAAAGCACTGTAAGAATAGGGGATTGGCGTATTCTTGATTCGTTCGCAAGCCCCGCAAATTTCTGTAAAAGATTGTAATTCGTTGTTTAGAATGATTAATTGGTCGCCTGTGATTTTCTTTTTGTCATACAAATCATAGGTTTTTTGATATAAAATATGAGCAATTTGATTGGGTTTATGTTTTTGCAAATCGATTTGTATTTCAGAATCTTCAAATAGTAATGTTGCAGTATCCTCTTTTTTAAGGTGTTTGTTTAAAAACGAAGCATACATTGGGATAACTTTTTTGAAAAAGTTCTTATCATCGTCTTCATTTAAAATTACCTTTAGTTTGAGTGATAAATTTCGACTGCTGTTTACCAATGTTCCCCAAAGTTTTCTGCCTTCCCACCAGCGATCGTATGCTGTATTGGTTCTGAATACCAAAAGAAGTGAGATCACAAAACCCAACATGTT
>JANJWE010000091.1 GCA_024709705.1 Flavobacterium sp.
CATCTACAAAATGAAATCCATTTTCGCCGGTTTGAGCAATGAGTTCTTCCATTCGGTCTACCAATAATTTGGCTGCGATGGGTTCATATAATTTGATATAATCGAGAGAAATATCACAAAACGTACATTTCCCCCAATAGCAACCGTGTGCCATGGTTAATTTGTTCCAACGACCATCACTCCAAAGACTGTGCATTGGGTTGGCAATTTCGATAACAGAAATATACTTATCCAAGTGTAAATCGGAATAATCTGGAGTGCCTACTTCCGACTGTTTGTAATCAGATTGGATAGCATTATTTTGGTAAACAACTTGGTTGTTTTCGAGTAGAAAAGTACGTTTGTATTGGTTAGAAGCGATTCCGCCTTCACCGGAATGACAAACTGCCCGATGTAAAAGTTCAATCGGCAATTCGCCATCGTCCAAGGTAATAAAATCAAAAAACTCAAAAACGCGTTGATCTTTTAAATCCCGTAATTCCGTATTTGGGAAACCGCCTCCCATGGCAGTTTTAATTCCCGGAAAATTGGATTTTATCCATTGTGCACATCGAAAAGCACTGTATAAATTACCCGGAAACGGCACCGAAAAACACACCAATTTCGGTTGAACTTCAATGAGTTTCTGATTGAGAATGGAAAGCGTAATTTCATCAATATAGGTTGGATTTTGATTCAATTGATGGTATAATTCGTCAAATGAATTGGCACTTCGCCCCAATCTTTCGGCATAGCGACTAAACCCAAAATTTTCATCGACACAAGCCACAATAAAATCGGATAAATCTTCGAGGTATAATGTAGCAAAATGCTTAGCTTTGTCTTGCATTCCCATGGTCCCGAACGCATATTCCATATCATCTAACTGGTCAAAACGAGAGGCTTCAGGTAGAAAATTTCCGGAACAAATTTGACGAGCTAAAGTTGGGTTTTTACCCTGTAGAAAACCAATTACACTATCAATAGTTTGGATGTAATCGTTTTGTAAGGCATAAATCCTTTCACAATTTTCATCAACTTGAAACTTCAAACCTGAAACCTGAAACACTTTATCTAATCCTTTCTTTGAAAAAATTTCCAGAATCACTTCAATTCCCAAATCCATTTGATAAGCGGAAATATTTTGGGTATTGAGAAAACCTTTCAAATAGGCAGTAGCCGGATACGGTGTATTCAGTTGGGTAAAAGGCGGCGTGATGATAAATAAATCTTTCAATATAAAAAAAGCTTTAGGCAAAAATAAGCTGAAAAATTCAATATTTCATTTCCTAACCAATTGTTAAACCCCTTTTCACTACTTTTATTTTCGTTAATTTTACGAAAACATTTTAAACTATGCCAACCGACTGTATCAGCTATCAAGAATCCGGATATTTTTCTGCGTTAATCAACGATTATTTAAATGAAAAACCGGAGTTGAATGCTTTGTATCATCGTTTTCCAAACTTGGAAAATTTTAAGTTACAGTTGGATGAAAAAGGAAAAAAATTCAATGGCAATAACAATATCAATGGCAAATTCAAAAGAGAAATTTTAATATCTGTTTTAGAAAAGCAATATCAATCAATTGTTGCTTCTGAGTCGACTTTAAATAATATTAATCTTTTAAATCAATCCAATACATTTACGGTTACAACCGGACATCAATTGAATTTGTTTACCGGACCATTGTATTTTTTGTACAAAATTGTCTCAACTGTAAATTTGTGTAAGCAATTAAAACATAAATTTCCCGAGAACAATTTTGTACCCATTTATTGGATGGCCACAGAAGATCATGATTTTGAAGAAATAAATCATTTTACTTTTAAACATAAAAAAATCAATTGGAACCGAGATAGTTTTGGACCCGTTGGAAGATTAACTACTGAAGGTTTAGAAAATGTTTTTGCCGTTTTTGAATCGGAAATAGGTATAGGAAATAATGCTGAATCTTTGAAGAATCTTTTCAAAAAAGCGTATTTGGAACATTCCAATTTAGCCGATGCCACACGCTATTTAACAAATGAATTGTTTGCTAAAGAGGGATTGGTAATTATTGATGGGGATGATGCCGATTTGAAAAAAATATTTATACCGTATATTAAAAATGAATTGCTTCATCAAACAGCTTTTGCAAAAGTGAACGAAACCATTCCTCATTTGGAGAAGTATTCCGTTCAAGTGAATCCAAGGGAAATCAATTTGTTTTACATTGAAGATCATTTGCGTGAGCGAATTGTTTTTGAAAACGGAAAATATGCAGTCCTCAATACCAAACTTAAATTTTCAGAGGAAGAAATTCTAACAGAAATGGACAACCATCCAGAAAAATTTAGCCCGAATGTATTGATGCGACCTCTTTACCAAGAAGTCATTTTGCCTAATTTATGCTACATTGGTGGCGGTGGTGAATTGGCTTATTGGTTGGAATTGAAATCGTTTTTTGAAAGTCAAAATGTAACTTTTCCGATTTTGTTACTGCGTAATTCGGTTTTGTTAGCTACGGAAAAACAAGCCACAAAAGCAGATAAATTGCAATTGACTTGGCGGGATTTATTTTTAAACCAACAAGAATTATTTAATCAAAAAACGAAATCACTCTCTAATTTCACAATTGATTTTTCACCTCAAAAAGAAGCGTTGAAAAAGCAATTTGAAGATTTACATAAAATGGCTGAAGCTACTGACAATTCGTTTTTAGGAGCCGTAAAAGCTCAAGAAGTGAAGCAAATCAAAGGGTTAGAAAACTTAGAAAAGCGTTTGTTGAAAGCCGAAAAACGAGTGCATCAAGAACAATTAAACCGAATTATTGCATTGCAAAATGAATTGTTCCCCAACCAAAGTTTACAGGAGCGAAAAGTCAATTTTGCTGAGTTCTATGTAGAATTTGGGGAAGCGTTAATTGAAAAATTAGTGAAGGAATTGAAACCGTTGGAACAAGAATTTAAAGTGGTGGTTTTATAGAAAAATCTCTTTAAATGGTTTTCTGAAAAAGCCCAAGCTATTTGCTTCAAAAAAACTTGAAACCTGAAACTTGATTCTTCAAACAAAAACCCTACCTTTGCACCCGAATTAAAAAATATAAAAATGGCTACAAATAGAACATTTACCATGATTAAGCCTGATGCGGTTGAAAAAGGACACATCGGAGGAATTTTAAATATGATTACAGAAGGTGGTTTCAAAATCGTTTCTTTGAAATTAACACAATTAACAGTTGCCGATGCACAAGCTTTCTATGCAGTTCACTCTGCAAGACCTTTCTTTGGAGAGTTAGTTGAATTTATGACAAGAGGACCAATTGTTGCTGCTATCTTAGAAAAAGAAAATGCAGTAGAAGATTTCAGAAAATTAATTGGGGCAACCAATCCTGCGGAAGCTGCTGAAGGAACTATTCGTAAAAAATACGCTACTTCTATTGGTGAAAACGCGGTTCACGGTTCAGATTCAGACGAAAATGCGGCAATTGAAGGTGCATTTCACTTCGCTGGAAGAGAAATGTTTTAGTCGGCAGTCGCAGAGCTTTCAATCACAGTTAACTACATACAGAAAATCCCTTTTTTAAGTAAAAAGGGATTTTTTATTTCTTAAAATATATTAAGAGCAGCATTAAAACTGAAAACTGTGACTGAAAACTATCTCAAAACCAACTCCTTCACCACTTCCTTGCGTAGTTCGTCATTGAGCATTGCTATGATTTTTTGCTTTCCATAACTCAATTCCTCTCTCAAAACGGCTGAAGATAAAGTTACATACAAAGTAGAACCTTTTAAAACAACCTCGCAGGTATACGTGTTCACTCCATTACCCATCAAATCTTTCCAAGCCTTCTCTACATCAATTTTATCCATTCCGGATTGCAATTTATTGTTTTCAATAAAGGCTTTCAAAACTTCTGAAATGGGACTATCGTTATGCAATCTTTTGCTCATTATTGAATAGAAATGGGTTTAAAACGTTTGTAATGATACTCAAAACCTTGCTCATTTTTTACAATCAAAATACTATCTGTCAAAACTTGAATTTGTTCTTTCCATTTGGAATACTTGGTTTGATAAAACAGGTAAAAATGTCCGGAACTATCTTTTATCTGAATAGTTTCAAATTCATCATTGGTTAGATAGGTTCCATCCAATTGGGGTGTAACTTTTTTACGAAATCCCTTTTCATTTTTCCATTCAATAAAATCTACGGTTTCATTAACAGTATATTCTTTTTTTTCATGGTTGGGGAATTCTACTTTTTGAATTTCCCAATAGCCATTTATC
>JANJWE010000190.1 GCA_024709705.1 Flavobacterium sp.
GTGCAAAAATTGAATTGAAGGATACAAAAAGTAGTATTAATAAATGATAATGAATTTGTTTCATGTTTAACTTTTTTTGATTTAGTTATTTCGATTGTAATTATCGGATGTTAATTTTTGAACAAGTATTTTTAATACTAAAAAAGGAAGTACGATTAATACTGAACCCCATTTATTTTCAGGTGTAAAGGTTGCTGGGAATGGTTTTACCAGGAAAAACAGGATAACTCCACCTACAATTATGGAAACATGAAGCACTATCATATTGGGATTAAAGGCTCCATAATAAATAGTTAACGGTTGTTGTTTTCGGTGTAAATAGATACGTTCGAAGATTACAAAAATCAAATTGATATTGAAAAACCAATTTTGGAAAAACAAAACTTCCATATTTGTAAAAATTATATTTCTATTGTTTGAAGCAGCTATAAATCCAAAAAAAACGACTAAGAAAACCCAATAAATTCCCATGGAAAATAAACCTCCAGTAAAATCCGAAGATTGCCAGTCTTTATTCACAGCATTTGGATTTTTTTTAGCATACCATTTGTCAATTATTATTCGAATAAGTTCGTTACACCAAAAGAAATACATAAAATAGAATACGGTTGTTTGCCCATTAAGTACCGACAACATGGTTAGTATCAAAAAGATGATAAAATCCCATTGTTGGTACTTTTTTAATTGTTGTTCAAGAATTGATTGTAGCACAATTAATTTTTTAGAATATTGAAATAAATAGTTGATTAGATTTATAAATTTTGTCTTCTCTGTAAAATCTTTTTAGACAGCCTTTTGTATCAAATGAAATTGGAAATGTTGATACATAAAATTGAAAGGGTAAAACTATACCAACTAAAAACACTCCTAAATCCAACTTCACATTGAAATTTTCAGGTTTACGTATTGGAAATTTAAGCTCATCTAAAACTTTTGCACCGCAAATGGAAATTACAACAAAGAGAATTAAGATTAAGATGATTTTCGATATCATAGTGAGTAAAGTTCTTCAACGTTGATACAATAGTACTAGAACTTACTCATTAATAAAATAGGGCAAATGCACCATTTGAGAAAAATGAAAAAATGAAAAAATCTTGGGAGAAAGAATAGATTAAGTGGTACTCAAAGCAATACCCCCGCCACCCCCAGATGTCTAAAATTCAGAGTTATACAACCAGTACCCTACTCATCAAAAACACCACTTCCATCGAAAGAAAAAGACTTTCGAAAAAAACTAAGGACTAAGCACTAAGCACTAAGGACTAAGGACTAAGGACTAACACCCCCTATACTCCCCCAACAACGCTTCCCAAACCACCGCTTGCTCATACCGGGAAACAATCATATCCCGAGCTTGAGCAGCCATAGCTTCCCGGAGTGCCGGCTCTTCCAAAAACCGGGTCATAGCCTCCAGCAAAGCCCGTTCGTCTTTGGGAGGAACCAGCAAACCGTTCTGAGGAGGAAGAATAATTTCGTTACACCCATTGATAGTGGTAGCTATAACTGGCAAATCCATCGCTCCCGCCTGCAACACGACATTCGGAAAACCTTCACGGTAACTCGGAAAAACCAACGCATCTGAGACCGCAAGATAGGGTCGCACATCCGCCTGATAACCTACGGTAACGATGGTTTTACAATGGGTCAAAGCCTCCAAGGTTGCAGGATGCAACGGATCCAAATCCGGTTCCAACGGACCCACCAACAACAAACGCAAGTGAGGATTCCCTAAGGTCAATTTGCGAAAAGCTCCAACGAGCTCATTAATACCTTTATCGGTAACCAATCGGCCTACAAAAACAAAAACAAAAGCATCGGCAGGAATTCCTATCGACTCGCGAAAGTCAGCTCGGGAAAACGACCCAAGTGCGACTCGGGAAAAATAAGAAGTCCGAATCCCATTCGTACTGCCATTACACAACACTTTGATGCGATGCGGGGCACAAAACCGTTGGGCAACAAGTAGCGACCGAAGGCCCTCCGAATTGGAATAAACCTGTGTAGCCATGCGGTAGGTAAAACGCTCCACCCATTCCAAAACCCGGCGTTTAAATCCGGTCGTTTCCAGCAAGGGCAAGCCGGCAACCGTATGCATCCGAACCGGCACAAAGGCCAGTCGGGCGGCCAACATCCCCACCAATCCCGCTTTGGGAGTGTGCGTATGAACTATCTGAGGACGAACGCGAAGAAAATACCAAGTAAGCAATACCACACACCACAAATCTTGAAAGGGGGTAATCTTGCGGGTTAAGGGAACCGCATGTACAGCCACACCCTCCCGCTTGCCTATTCGAGCCAAATACTCGGGCTCTGCAGAAATAGCGGTAACATCATAATAGGCCGACATATAACGGAGCTGCCCCTCTAGCAATTTATCTAAAGAAAGCGGAACAGTGGTAATGCGAATGAGTTTGGGTAATGGGGTCATAACGTTGAATTTGGGGGTGCTACCGCACGACGCGATAAAGCCCAGGTCAAAAGTACTAAAACAAAAGGTTGAAATTGAATTTTCGTTCGCACAAAAATACCCAAAGCAGAATAGCGTTGCAAATACACACCAACAGCTAGAAGATAAAACAACAAAACAAAAGTAAACCAAAAACCCGGCCGCCCTTTAGGGTAATAATACAACAGAAGAGGCAACCCTATCAGATGCAATAATAAAACCCAGGCATTTTCAATAGAGAGAACCCAAGAATAAACCGAGGCAGAGGATTCAAAAAAGGGGCGAAATAAAAAAGCAAAATACTGCTCAGGCAACGCATACGAATCCAGAGGAATATAGGATTGAGCATGGTCAAACGATTGCCGTGAAAAGGCATTAAAATGCTGAACCCGCTCCCAATCCCAATAGCGAATTTGGGTAAGTTGCATCACGGGATAAAAAGCCAAGACCATCACGCCGACAACCACAAGGAGGAATCGCAATTTCAACCGCTTGGAAAAGGATGAAGACAACAAAACAGCTACAGCAAAGGCCAAAGCGAGCAATAAAACCAAATGAGGTCGCAATACCAGGAGAAAAAGCAAGGCAAAAACAAAAGACAGTGACGTAAATCGCTGATGGTAAACAGACCACATCAAGACACTCAATCCCAAAAAAACCAATCCCTCTTTCCCGATAATACCCGTCCAAAAATGAAGATTGGGAAGCAACAACAAACTGTAAAACAGATAGCGTACCCACCGATGGGATAAAGTTTCACCCAGTAAAACCAAGAGCAAACGGGAAAAATAAAGGATACCTACAAAACCTATCGCACTGTAAAAAAAAGTACCCAGCCAAAAGGGAAGCTCCAAACCCACCGCAAACGGATAATTCAAAAACAAAACAACATCGGTACCAAAACCCAAATAGGAAAACCAGGACCCTACCGGTTTCCCTTGGGCAAACCAATACAAATAGGCATCGCCATCATGGGTTTCCAAATAGACATAGGCCACTGCAGAAAGCAGCAAATGATAGAAAGCCAACAGCAACCAAAATAAGCGGGGAATGTAGGGAAATGTCCTCATAAATTAGACCGTTCGGGAAGCTTTTTGGGCTTGCTGGTAGGACATAGACCAAAGTATAAACAGCAACAACCCGGGCAAAAACATATTACGCATGCGTATCATAATCCCGATGTTTCCAAGCGACTGTGAAAAGGCCAAAGTCCCAAAAATCAAAAACAAAACCAACCCTTTCAATACAAAAGGCGATTGAAAGAAGGTACTTCGTAGTTCTTGACGAACCACCTTAAAACACAATACCAACAACAACAAATTCTCAAAAGAGGCCAATACAGCCGGAATCCCATTGATATCAAAAAAGAAAGGACGAAACAAAAATGAAAAAACTTTCAGCGGAAAAGGATAACTCGAAATGTCAATTCGCGTATCCACATTGGCTCTACTCAACACATCCGACTTAGAAGCGGAAAACTGAGAAAAGCTATCAAAATTAGCTTCTTCAATTCGGGCAAACTCCAATACAGTAGGCAAAATGGCTATTCCGATTCCCAATAGCACTAGGGTAAAAAATACGCGTTGAAAACCCGAAACCTTGGAACTCAACAAATAAGCAATACCAAATGACAAAGCCAAAAATAAGGTAATATGAGGACGAACAAAATAAGAAACCGCCAAGGCCAAAAGCAACAAGGGCAATCGCTTGACGGGTTGAAGCAAACCATACACAAAAGCTCCAACCGCAAAAAACAACAAGGTGTCTTTCCCTACAGCACAACTCCAAAAATGCAAATTGGGCAAAAAGAACAAAAGCGGAAACAACGAATACCCCATAAATTGTGAATTGTACGGAATCAGTTGATAGCAGGTTACATAAAAAAAACACAAGCCCATAAAACCAATCAAACTGTACAACAGCGTCCCCGAAAAATAGGATAGCCCCAACACTTGAGACGGGAAATAATTCAAAGAGAACATAAAATAAGTCCCCTTTTGCGTCAAACCATATAAGAACTCCGAATAGTTCAATCGTTTTGCTACTTCCCAATACCCAATAGCGTCACCTTGAATAAAAAAACAATAGTAAATGCCAAAAACAATATGATAAAACCAAAGCAGTTGCAAATGCGATAAGGCTGTAGGAGATAGTCGGGATTTGAACAGGCGTACAAAACCCAATCCCAAAACAACAATCAAAAACAGCACAATAAAATCCATACAACTAACTACTTAAAACGGTTACATGCGAGGCATAGGTCAACGATTCACACACATAAGCGGGTGTTCCGGCATAACGCTTTTGCAAGGCCTCCAAATGGGTTAAAGCATAAGACAATTGGGTAGCCAAATGCGAAACATCCGATGGGGTAAAAGTCAAAGATAAAAAATCATCAGGATTAAGCTCAACTACACTTTTAAAACTTCCGTTAATAACCACTTTACCCGAAATCAAGGCATCCAAATACTTCACGTGTACAATCAATTCCGAATAAACGTTTTGCTTATCGGGGCACACGATTACATGGGCTAAATCTTGATAGGTACGCAAATGGGTGTACGGAATTCGACCGATAAAAGTTACCACCGATTCCAATCCGTAATGACGCACCGCTTCCTGACATTCAGCATAAGTAGGTCCATCTCCCACCAAAAGCAATCGCAAATCAGAATGCTCTCGAGAAACAGAAGCAAAAGCGGCAATCAAATCGGGAACGCCACCGGTTTTCTTAAAGGCCCCGGCAAACAGCACCACGCGTTGCTGCGGCAAAATACCCAACTGAGTAACCAATTGCTCTCGCAAACCCAAATCTACCGGACTGTCACAAGCACCCGAACTCAACACATAAGGCAAAATATAATTTTTCTTAGCGGAAACAGCCGGATACTGTTGTTCAAAATACTGCTGCATAGCCTTACTTGCAAAAATAAGCCCGTGAGCCTTGGTAAACACTTTACAATCCAATTGATTGGAAACCCAATACTTAATATAAAACCGAATTCGCTGAAGCAAACCGGTAGCCAATTGGGCCTGAAATTTGAACTCCAATGTAGCTACGCCGTGCAAATCATTAACATACCCGCGAATCAAGCCTTTTTGAAACAACCAATACCCTATGGAATTATCCAAATACTCAAAAAAGTAAACCGAATCAGCGGTTTGATAGGGAGCCATAACGGTCTTGAGTCGCTTAAAAAAACGAGCATACAACAACGTAAAAAGAAAAACGGGCAACAAGCCCAACAAGCCTTGAAAAATGCGTTTATCCTGTCGGGAAAACAAATAGGACAAATACACATGAGATATCGAAGGATGAAAAGCAGCCAACTTCTCAGGTGCTTGTACGTTAGAAATAAAAACCACTTCGTGACCCGATGCAGCCAACTCATTCAAGATTCCCAACATCCGGATGGTACCCCCGCCTTCATGCGAGAAATCATTCATTCCAAAAAAAACAAATCGCATACGTTCTTATTTAAATAAGCCTTTGGCTTTCATTTCAGCTATAGATTGAGAATAACGATCCTCCATGACCTCCTGAGAAAGAACCCATTCGGTAAAGTGACGAACACCGGTAGCAAAATCAAAACGAGGCTCAAATCCCAAAACCTTCTTTATTTTAGTCAAGTCGGCATAGTTATGGCGAATATCTCCCAAACGGAAATTACCCGTTACTTGTATAGAAATAGACGACTCATAATAGGCTTTTAAAGTTTCGGCTACCTCCAAAACAGTTGTGGCTACACCCGAACCTACATTAAAAACACCATAGGCGGCCGCATCACTCTCTATCCCCAAAACAGTAGCCTGAACCACATCATCAATGTACACAAAATCACGACTCTCCAGTCCGTCTTCAAAAATAGAAATCGAATGACCGTTGCGAATTTGAGTCGAAAATATAGACAAAATACCGGTATACGGATTCTTTAAAGATTGCCCGGGGCCATATACATTTTGATAGCGAAACGCTACCGCAGGTATAGACAGAGATTTACAGATGTTCAATACCATTTGCTCCTGATTTTGCTTGGTAATACCATACAAAGAAGAAGGATGTATTTTCGATTCTTCATCTGTAGCTTGTAAAGTCAATGCCCCTCCGGAAAACGGACACTTGGGTTCAAAATCACCACGCAACATATCGGCTTCAGCCCGCTCCGTAGGATAAACAAAACCATGCGATTCCGAAAAATACTTCCCTTCACCATAAATAGCCCGTGAAGAAGCAATCACTACTTTTTCTACGGTATGCGGCTGATTAACCAAATAATCCAGAAAAATTGCCGTTCCGTTGATGTTTACATCTACATACTTCTGAACCTCATACATCGATTGACCCGTTCCGGTTTCTGCAGCCAAATGCACGACAATGTTTTGCCCCTCTAAAGCGGTATACCAATCGGCGGCATGACGAACATCGCCCTTAATAAATCGAACTTTATCGCGTATCGAAGCATACAAAGTAGAATCTGTGCCGTGAATTTGTTCCGATAAATTATCCAATACCGTAACGGTATAACCTTGAGAAACCAATTGAAGAGCCAAATTCGACCCAATAAAACCGGCACCTCCGGTAATAAGTACATTTTTTTTCATAAAACAACTAGTTGAAAAGAGAATGAAAAGCTTTTTGATAACTGGCAACACTTTGCTCCAGCGTAAAATACTGCAATCCCGTAGCCCGCAAAGCCGCGGCATCAACCGAATCTAAAGTGGCTAACCAAGCCAAAACCCCGTCATAATCAGGTGGAACTAAAGCAGCATCCCACAGATAACAATGAGGCGTTTCCTGCAGTAAGGCTTCTGTATCCCCTATCCCTCGCGAAGCAATTGTGGGCAAACCCATCAACAAATATTCCCCCAATTTTATAGGGGCTACACCTCGCATACTCGGCTTGGGCTCCCGCAAGGCAAAAGCCACTTGTGCCAGAGAAAGATAAGCCGGAACCTCAGCAAAAGGAACACTGCGAATAAGCGTATGCGAAGCCTGAGACGCAGGGGTATGACGGATAGCAAATTCCGTATTTCCGGTTAAAATTAAAAAATAAGCATTCGGTTGCGTTTCCCGATATCGGGCAAAAATAGTCTGCATGGCTTCCCAACCGTACTGAGGCCCCAACGAACCGCAATACACAAAAACAAAAGCATCGGCGGGTATCCCCAAGGCCTTTCGCAAGGACAAAGCCTGCTCCGGTTGCCGACTAAAAAAATGGGCATCCCTACCGTTGTAAACCACATGAAACTTGGAACGATAGGCCTCGCCAAGGGTTTGCAAATGAACAGCTATCGCCGCTTGCGAACGGGTAATCACAACATCTGCCCCCAACAACATCCGCCGCTCCTCGGCCTTAAACCAACGATACGTGCGACTCTGAGGCGACAAGCCCGAAAAATCAACCCGCTCTTCTATAGGCAAGCCATCTGCATCAAACAGAACCTGAAATCCGGTTCGAGGCAGTCGATTGACTAGAATAGCCGGAAACGTACTACGGGGCATCACCACATCAATCTGATGGGTGGCTATATACTGCTTCAAAAAACGATACCCGCGATACAAAGTCAACAACGAACCTAAGGCCGGATGCGGCTTTCGCGATATCGGAAAAGAAGTATAGGCAATCCCAAGAGCATCGGCATGAGCTCGGGTTTCGGCCACGCGATCCGCATCGCCCCAAGTAAATTGCAATACGTGAAAACTTAAACCGCTTTCAGTCTGCAACCGAGCATAAATAGGCATAAACAAACCTTCCATATAGCGGGTTTGAGGACCATCCCAAGTAACAAATAATAGCTTTTTCATGTAAAGTAACGCAAAGGCAATAGGTAGATTTTAAAATAAGGGACGAATGGAAAAACGTTTAAATAACATAATTAAAATGGGAGCCTTTTACAAAAGTTGTAAAAGTAGCATCCAAGCGTTTGGGCTTCAATTGAAAGGTGTCTTGTATTTTTTGAACCAATAGCTGCTCGCCGGGACGATCGGTATTATCTACAAACAAAGCAAATCGTTCTCCCAATATACCCGACAAATGCTTGATATTAGACGAACGACTCATCACGTTTTCAGGTTGCCAGGCACTAGGTCCGTCTATAAGCACCAAATCAAACAAAGCATTCCCCAATTGGGCTTTCAAAGCCACAGGATCAAATTCATAGGATTGCGAAATATCAGGACTTTTCTGAGTAGGCAAAGCAATAAAAGTCACATAAGACTCCAACCCTTCTTTAGCCAAAATACCTTGAATAATACCCTGCCACTCGGAACTCTCATCCACTGTGGTAATATGACCCTCCAAACCATTCATCCGGAACAAACGAGCCAAAATAATAGTAGATATACCGGAACCAAATTCCAAGACCTGACGGCGGGAATTCACCACAACATCATTACACATACAAGCCAAAAACTTCATCTTCAAAGACGAAGTAGTAAAAGGCAAATACGTGCCTTGATGAAACAATTCATGCAAAAGAAAAGCAGGGATTTCTTCGTTTTTATGGATAAAAATCCGACGGACTATTTTTTCAACTTTTTCTTTAAGCATAACCAAATGGAATTAGAAATTAGTGGAAGTAAACATACTAAAAAAAATGTTAAAACAAAGGAAATAATAACAGTTTACCTCTCTTTTATGGGTTTTGTAAGAGAAGCCAACAAGCCTTCATACAAGGTTACCACATCCCGAACATACCGCTCTTCGGTAAAATGAGCCAAAGCACGTTCTTTTCCGGCAGCCCCCATCCGATTTCGCAAAGCCGAATCAACCACTAAAGCCTTTAAGGCTTCGGCCAATTCGGATACCGACTGTGGAGGTACCAAAAATCCGGTTTCGTTTTCGGCTACTATAGAAACCATACCCCCAACGCGTGTTGCTACTACAGGCAATTCACACAACATAGCCTCGGCCAAAACCAAACCAAAAGCTTCATAGGCAGAAGCCAATGAAAACACATCAAACGCGTGATAATACAACGCAATATCGTCTTGATAACCGGCAAAGAAAACCGAATCTGAAACGCCCAAATCAGCCGCAAGTTCGGTATAAACCGCTCGTTGTGGGCCATCGCCCACCAAAAGCAAAGCAACCGGTAAGGATTGAGCTCGCAGCAGAGCCACAGCCCGAATCAAATCGGAAAAACGTTTGTGACTGTCCAACAACATCCGTCCGGTAGAACCAATAACTACAGTTTCGGGAGCAATCCCCAAAGAGGCCCGAACAGCCCACCGCTCAGCCTCCGATACGGGTCGCGGTACCGCAACGCCGTTCATGAGCAAATGTACTTTACGGGACGGAAGACCCAACTGCTCCTGCAAATAGGCTACAGCGGCCGGAGATACGCCCACTACTGCATCAGACACACGGGCAAACCACCGCATCAACGCATGCCCTTTCCAACTCCGATTCTGGGGGTCTGAAGTCTCCTCGATAATAACGATAGGTACCCGTTTGATAAAACCGTTAACAGCCGCCATCGTAACCCCCTCAAATACCGCCCCATGAACAATATGCGGTTGAAAATCGGCTATGATTCGCTGTACTTTGCGGTGCTGTTTCCAATCCAAAGGATGACGTAAAGTGCCTATTTCCAATACCTCAACACCACAAGCCCGAATCGAATCAGCCATCGGACCGTGCGTTTGCGTACAGACAATCTTCAATTCAAATCGTTCCGAATCCAAATATTTAGCCAAAGACAACCGACGGCGTTCAACACCACCGGAACCTATGGTTTCCTGTATGTGTAAAACTCTAATGCGTGGGGTGTTCATACAAATGTTCTAAAGTGTGTTGATACATTTCGGG
>JANJWE010000194.1 GCA_024709705.1 Flavobacterium sp.
CAACGTGTGGTCTGTGTGGAAGATTATCAAAATTCAACGGCCAAAAACCTTATCACTGAAGAAGTAGAGCCTATTCACATTCCAAAATCAAATGTTTTGATCTACTATTTAGAAGACGGTACCAAAATTTGTGCTCGCCCAAGTGGAACCGAACCAAAAATTAAATTCTATTTTAGTGTAAATGAGCCACTGGATTCCTTAGATAATTTCAAAAAGGTTGAAGCCGATTTAGACCAAAAAATTAAAAATATTATTGCAGAAATGCACCTCAACTAATGGATGAAAATTTAAAGAAAATAATTCCCTTTTTAAAACCCTACAAAACCAATGTGGTGTGGAATATTACATTCAATATATTGTATGCTTTATTCAGTACCCTATCTTTTATAGCACTTATTCCTATGTTGGATGTGTTATTTAAAGATGCCGAAAAGATAGAAACCAAACCGGTTTACACTTCAATTTGGGAAATTGGTGATTTTGGAAAAGACTATTTATATTTTTATATTACTAAACTTTCTGAAGAAAACGGTCCGCAATATGCTTTGTTATTAGTGGTAACAATTATCATCATAACTTTTTTATTAAAAAACCTTTTCAATTATTTGGCACTTAACCATTTATTATTGTTAAAGAATGGTGTTTTGAAAGACATTCGAAACAAAATGTTCGATAAAATAATTGATTTACCCGTTTCCTACTATTCCGAAAAAAGAAAAGGCGATGTGATGGCTCGAATGTTAAACGATGTCAATGAAGTCAAGAATTCCTTTTTTTCCATTTTAGAATTGGTTGTTAAAGAACCCATGACCATACTTTTTACTATTGGTGCCATGGTAGCCATTAGTTTTAAATTAACACTTTTTGTATTCATTTTTATTCCCATTTCAGGTTTTATAATCTCAAAAATTGGAAAAAGTTTAAAAGCCAAATCTAAAAAAGCTCAAGATGAAAACGGCTATTTAATTTCAATTGTAGAAGAAACCTTGGGTGGATTGAAAGTGGTAAAAAGTTACAATGCAGAAAATACGTTTACCAAAAAATTCAACGATTCCATCTTGAGATTATACCGTTTAACCAACAGTATAGGTAGAAAAAACAACCTTTCTTCACCCATGAGTGAATTTTTAGGTATTGTGGTCATTGCTATTTTACTGTGGTATGGCGGAAATATGGTTTTAGTAGAAAAATTTGCAGATGGAACCCCATTATTGGAAGGTTCTAAGTTTTTGGCTTATATGGGATTAGCCTATAACATTCTTACACCTGCTAAAGCCATTTCAAAAGCTTCCTATCAAGTAAAAACCGGACTAGCAGCTGCCGAACGTGTTTTTGATGTTTTAGAAGTGGAAAATGAAATCGTGAATAAAGAAAATGCAATGGAGAAGCTAAATTTTAACTCATCCATTTCTCTTCAAAATATTAACTTCAGTTACGAGGAAGATGCAGTTTTGAAAAACTTCTCACTTGAAATTCCTAAAGGAAAAACAGTAGCTTTAGTGGGACAATCTGGAAGCGGAAAAAGTACGATAGCTAATTTATTGACCCGTTTTTATGATGTAAACGAAGGAAGTATCCAAATTGATGGTGTGAATATTAAAGATATTTCGATGAACTCCTTGCGACATTTGATGGGATTGGTTACTCAGGATTCCATTTTATTTAACGATACCATCAAAAACAATATTCTCTTAGGAAAACAAAACGCAACCGATGACGAAATCATTGAAGCATTAAAAATTGCCAATGCCTATGAGTTTGTAAAAGATTTACCCAACGGAATTAATACAAATATCGGTGATTCGGGTGGAAAACTATCGGGTGGACAAAAACAACGTCTTTCAATTGCACGTGCCGTTTTGAAAAACCCACCGATTATGATTTTGGATGAAGCCACTTCTGCGTTGGATACCGAAAGTGAAAAATTAGTGCAAGTTGCCTTGGAAAACATGATGCAAAACAGAACTTCTATTGTGATTGCTCACCGCCTTTCTACTATTCAAAAAGCCGATGTAATTGTTGTCATGCAAAAAGGTGAAATTGTCGAACAAGGCAATCATGATGAACTGTTGTCCAAAAATGGTATGTATGCCAAATTGGTAATGATGCAGTCGTTTGAGTAGGTAATGGGTTAAAGGTGATGGGTAAAAGGTAATGGGTAATCGGAAAACTCAAAATCTAAAAATCGAATAATCTGACAATCGAATTAACTAAAATATGTACATCCACAATCCAAACATAATACTTCCGGAAGACCCAAACACTATTGTTTGGAAGTATTTGGATTTGTCTAAATTTTTGGATTTGTTATTATCGAAAAAATTATTCATGTCGCGGTCGGACAAATTTGAAGACCAATACGAAGGAACCTTTAGCGAACCTACTTTCGAAGAAATTCGTAAAATAGCCGAAAATAATCCGAAGTTTTTAGATTATTACAAATCGCATCGCGAAAAAATTGTGATTAGCAGTTGGCACATCAACGAATATGAATCGTTTGCGATGTGGCAAATTTTTACTAAAAACAACGAAGGATTAGCCATTCAATCTACCGTTAAAAGATTACAAGAAGCTTTAAAACCGGAAAGAAATACGGAACAATATATTGGTGAAGTCAATTATATCGACTACAAAAAAGAACATATTCCTTTTGACGATACTTTTTTCCCATTTCTTTTCAAACGAAAAAGCTTTCAATACGAAAGAGAAATTCGAATAATTTCAGATGTTACTCCAAACAACATAACCGTAAATGATGGTGTAAAAATTGACGTAGATATTCATCAATTGATAGAACGAATTTATATTCACCCCAAATCTGAAAACTGGTACAAAAATTTAGTGATTCAATTAATGGAACAACTTGGATTTAATTTTACAATTGAAAAATCCGATTTGGAAAGTGATATTCTGATTTAATTAAACGGTTTGTATTCGTTTAATTTCCATTCTTTATC
>JANJWE010000275.1 GCA_024709705.1 Flavobacterium sp.
ATAATGTCAATCTTGTTATTTCTTATTTTTAACATGTATGTTAAACTCTTTAAACAACTCTAAAAGATTCATCGTTGCTTTAATTAAGTCGTTTGTTTCAAGTAATAAACCAAAATATAATTTACTGTTTTTTTGACTCGTCTCAACAGTTCGAATACGGGTAATTTGTTTTTGGATTAAATCTGAAACTGTTTCTAGTATGTGGTTTTTCTCTTTAATCAAATCGTCAAGTTTATCAAAAGATTTCTTTTCAAAAATGGTTTCGATGCTGTCAAAGAGCTTTTGCAAATCCTGATCAACACTTTTTAAATCTCGTATTTGATTGAATTTTAATTGTTTGTGATTGTTATTTACGTGCGAAAAACTATTTTGTGTAATAAAACTCAAAGATTGAATCATATCTTGCAAATAGCCCAAAATCATGATGTAAAATTTACTGGCTTCGACTGAAGTTTCATCTAAATTTTTGATAAAGTAGTACACGTTACTTTTCAATTCGTCTACTTCTTTCTCCAGTTTTTTTAGAGCTTTTCTATTTTCTTTCAACTTGGCTAAGTCTTGTAATCCCAAATTGTCAATAACGTCACTATATACTTTATTTGTTGCTCCAATAACTCTGGAAATCTGATCTGAACTTTCGTTTATAATTTCATTAATGGTAACGATATCTTCCCTTCTAAGTTTAATCAGTTCATCCTCTTCTTTCTTCTTTTTGGTATG
Organism: Flavobacterium sp.; assembly: GCA_024709705.1. Classification (GTDB taxonomy): domain Bacteria; phylum Bacteroidota; class Bacteroidia; order Flavobacteriales; family Flavobacteriaceae; genus Flavobacterium. The sequence goes on from JANJWE010000275.1 coordinate 721, forward strand.
TCTACGAGCACTTCTGTACAGTATAATAGCCAATAGAACTAACAACCCAATAAAAGCATATACTTCGCCAACTTTTAATATGAACGCCATAATAAAAGCCCCTAAAAAGGCAACTAGGGCCGTTACAAACCATCCGCCTATTACATTAAATACCCCTGCTACACGGTAAACAGCACTTTCTCTATCCCATGCCCTATCCGCAAACGAAGTTCCCATAGCCACCATAAAGGTAACATATGTAGTTGACAAGGGTAGTTTTAAAGAAGTTCCGATAGAAATTAAAATACTGGCAATCATTAAATTTACTGAAGCTCGAATCATATCAAAAGCCGGTTCGTCTTTTTTCTTTTTGCCTTTAACTTCAGGTTTTTCAAACTGTTTATCGATTTTTAGTTGAACCGATTGTGGCAAGAAGTAATTTATCGCTTGTCCTAAATATACTCCGGAACGCACAATAAATCGAGACAAAGTATTGGGTGCAAATTTTTCAACTCCATCACCCTGACGAGATAAATTTACTCCGGTTTCGATTACGCTTCTTGCTTTTTTAGAAAACCAAAGTGTAATTACCATTACTACTCCGGCTAAGGCCAGAAAATAAAATGGAGCCACAATTTTGTCATTGGCCAAATCGCCCATCATCAGTTGATCTCCATTTAATCCGGAAGCAACAAAAATTTCATAGGAGTTAAATGCGGCAATGGGTACCCCAATAAAATTAACCAAATCGTTTCCTGCAAAGGCCAATGCCAAAGCAAATGTACCTACAATAATAATGACTCTTAAAATATTGACTTTAAAAAAGGTAGACAATATTTGTGAGAAGACTGTAAAGAATATAAAATTAACAAGTATAATTAAACTTTGATGCGATTGTATCCAATCATAAGTGTCCGGTTTTATAAAAGAAACTCCTTTTAAACCTTTTATCAAAATAAAAAAAGTAATTGCTGTAATAGCTAATCCCCCAAAAATAGCTCCAAAATATTTGAGTCTCTTTTCGTAATGAAAAGTAAACAATAATCTTGAGATATACTGCACAAAACTACCCAATCCGAAAGATAATGCTACCGAAAGTAAAATACTAAATACAATTTCCGAAGCTTTTTTGGTATTGATATAGGTACTTAATGATTGATTGCTATCCTCTGAAATATAAATATGATACAAAGCCAAACAAACTGCCGCACCTAACAATTCAAATATAATGGATACTGTTGTAGAAGTTGGTAAGCCCATTGAATTGAAAACATCCAACAGCAAAATATCAGTAATCATTACCGCTAAAAAGATGATCATTACATCATTAAAGCTAAACATAGACGGAACAAATATCCCACTTCTGGCAATTTCCATCATACCACTTGAGAACAAAGCTCCAACGGCTACTCCCAAACTGGCAACAATCATGATTGTCTTAAATGAAACTGCCTTAGAACCTATGGCTGAGTTGAGAAAATTTACCGCATCATTACTCACCCCAACAACTAAATCAAGTATTGCTAATAGTCCCAAAACAAACAACATTACTACATAAATTTGTTCCATAAAATTGTATAAGTTTAACAATGCAAAATTCTATCAACTATTTCAAACGAATGTTAAGTTAATGTTATCAATTTAAAAGCATGCCACTTCTTTAAACACACTCCATTGAAAATCAATTGCCTTCTGCATGTTTAAATCCAATGTGGAAATAACTACTATATTTTATAATTCGACAATACTAAAATTCATTATTTTTATTGAAAAAATGGCAAACACACTTCATCTTGAATCAAGCCCATATTTGCTTCAACATGCTTCAAATCCAATACACTGGAAATCATGGAGCAATGAACAACTTCATATTGCACAAAATTTAAACAAACTTGTAGTTATCAGCATCGGTTATTCTGCGTGCCATTGGTGCCATGTTATGGAGCACGAAACATTTGAAGACCAGCATGTTGCAAAAATCATGAACACCAGCTACATAAGTATAAAAGTTGACCGTGAGGAAAGACCTGATATTGACGCTATTTACATGAAAGCCGTTCAAATCATGACCGGAAGAGGCGGTTGGCCTTTAAATGTAGTATGCCTTCCTGACGGAAGACCCATTTGGGGCGGAACCTACTTTAAAAAAGACGAATGGTGTGAAACTTTGGAACAACTGGTTCATTTGTATACCAATGACAGAGAAAAAGTTGAAGAATATGCCGAAAAATTAACCCAAGGAATAGGACACTTAGACAATCTAATATTAAATACTACCCAAAAAGAGACGAACTCAGATCACCTAAATCAACTTTTATTTAAATGGGAAAAAAGTTTTGATAAGGAATTTGGAGGAAACGCGAGAAGTCCAAAGTTTATGATGCCCAACTCCCTCCAATTTTTAATGCAGTATGGCACTTTTGAGGGCAACAATCTCTATTTGGACCATGTTGACTTAACTTTAACCAAAATGGCATACGGAGGAATTTTTGACACTGTAGCCGGTGGCTTTTGTCGATATGCAGTAGACCTAAAATGGCACATTCCTCACTTTGAAAAAATGGCTTATGACAATGGTCAACTTCTGAGTCTTTATGCTTTAGCTTACAAAAGAACTTCTAATGAACTTTACAAAAATATAGTAATTAAAACCATTTCTTTTATTGAAAACAATTGGCTAAATAACAAAGGCGGATTCTATTCTGCATTGGATGCTGATAGTTTGAATCCAGATAATGAATTAGAAGAAGGAGCTTATTATGTTTGGGAAAAAGCTCAGTTAATTGCCCTATTTTCTGAAGACTTATATTTG
>JANJWE010000291.1 GCA_024709705.1 Flavobacterium sp.
ATAATGTATCAGGTTTTTTTGTGGGGAGAGCAGGATTCGAACCTGCGAAGGTTTCCCAACGGATTTACAGTCCGTCCTCGTTGGCCGCTTGAGTATCTCCCCCCGCGAATTGCAGTGCAAATATAGTATTGTTTTTGGTCTTCACAAATGTTTTAAAGGCTAAATTGCCTAAAATATTTTAAGCATTTGGTAATGAGAATAGTAAAATCTAAAGATAAAACAGTCCTACATTTTTAGCAAAGCATGTTTCTCTACTATCTCGAATAATTCGGAGCTTCTTTCGTAATTGTTACATTGTGTGGATGGCTTTCCCCTATTCCACTCGCAGTGATGCGAATAAAACGTCCGGTGTTTTGTAAAGTGGGTATATCTTTGGCACCGCAATATCCCATTCCGGCTCGCAAACCGCCGATGAATTGTTGCATACTCTCGTTTAATTCACCTTTGTATGGCACACGTCCCACAATGCCTTCGGGAACTAATTTCTTCACATCGTCTTCCACATCCTGAAAATAACGGTCTTTTGAACCTTCTTGCATGGCTTCCACCGAACCCATGCCACGATACGATTTGAATTTTCTACCTTCAAAAATAATCGTTTCACCCGGTGATTCTTTCGTTCCGGCTAACAGTGAACCCAACATTACACAATCGGCACCGGCAGCTATCGCTTTCGGAATATCTCCCGTGTAACGAATTCCTCCATCTGCAATTACCGGAACGCCGCTACCTTTTATCGCTGCTGCCACTTCCAATACCGCAGAAAACTGAGGAAATCCAACTCCGGCTACCACACGGGTTGTACAAATTGACCCAGGACCGATGCCGACTTTCACAGCATCTGCACCGTTTTCAACTAAATATTTGGCTGCTTCCGGAGTAGCAATGTTACCCACCACTACATCCAAATCTGGAAATTTGGCTTTCACTTGTTTCAAAACCGAAACCACACCTTGCGTATGTCCGTGAGCTGTATCAATAATTACCGCATCTACACCGGCATTCACCAAAGCCGTAGCTCGTTCAAGTGCATCTGTCGTAACGCCCAAAGCCGCAGCCACTCGCAAACGTCCGAATTTATCTTTATTCGCAATGGGTTTTTGGGTTAATTTGGTAATATCTCTAAAGGTAATTAATCCAATCAATTTGAATTGATTATCTACTACCGGTAATTTTTCAATTTTGTTTTCCTGCAAAATACCTTCTGCTTCTTGCAATGTTGTACCTTCAGCTGCCGTAACTAAGTTTTCAGCCGTCATCACTTCCAAAATCGAACGTGAATTGATTTTCTCAAAACGTAAATCACGGTTGGTCACAATCCCTTTCAAAATGCCGTTTTCATCCACTACCGGAATACCACCAATACTAAATTCACGCATAGCCGATTTGGCGTCGCCAACCGTTGCCGTCAAAGGTAACGTCACCGGATCTAGAATCATTCCGGCTTCGGCACGTTTTACTTTTCGAACTTTGGCAGCTTGTTGCTCAATCGACATGTTTTTGTGTAAAACCCCAATACCGCCTTCTTGAGCCATAGCTATCGCCATTGAACTCTCGGTTACGGTATCCATCGCAGCCGAAACAATAGGAACATTTAGCGTAATATTTCTGGAAAATTTAGATTGAATACTGACCTCGCGGGGCAAAACTTCAGAATAATTAGGAATCAGCAGAACATCATCGTAGGTTAAACCCTCACCAATGATTTTAGTTGTGTGTGCGTTCATGGTTGCAATTTGTAGTTAAATTGCGTGCAAATATACGTATTTTTTTGATTGGAAGCAATTCCGTCTTTCCGCTGCAATTTTGTTGGTTCCGATTTGTTTTTCTAGAAAAATCGAGAGAGCTTCCGTTGGTCGCTTCCCGCTTTTAAGAAAAAACAAAACCGCAACAGCACAAAGATTTTCGCTGCAATACGGGCTAGGAAATCATCCCCAAAAAATCATCTTCACTAATAATCGGAATTTTCAATTGATTGGCTTTTTCCAATTTAGCAGGTCCCATATTGGCTCCGGCTACCACATAATCGGTTTTAGCAGAAATGGAACTGCCTACTTTTCCTCCGTTGTCTTCGATGGCTTTCTTTAAATCATCACGCGAAAATTTTTCAAAAACTCCGGATACCACTAAGGTTTTTCCTTCCAAAACAGCACTCACCACCGTAGATTTCGATTCGTCAATAGCCATTTGAACTCCGGCGGTTTTCAATCGGTCAATCGTGTCGCAATTGTCTTGGTTTTCAAAAAACTCAATCACACTCTGAGCAATTTTATCGCCAATTTCATCTACTAAAATCAAATCCATTAAACTAGCAGTGGCAATTGAATCTATATTTTTATAATGTTTAGCTAATTTTTTGGCAACTGTTTCACCCACATAACGAATTCCCAATGCATACAAAACCCGCTCAAAAGGTACTTCTTTGGATTTTTCTATTCCTTTAATTAAATTCTCCGCACTTTTTTGTGCCATTCGCTCCAACGGAAGAATTTGCTCGATTTTTAAATCATACAAATCGGCATAATTTTTTACCAAACCGTTGTTGTATAATAAAGCAACTGTTTCACCGCCCAATCCTTCAATATCCATCGCTTTTCGGGTAATATAATGCTGAATACGTCCAATAATCTGCGGCGGACAACCATAAAAATTCGGACAATAATGATTGGCTTCGCCTTCTTTGCGTTCCAATTTCGTTTGACATTCCGGACAATGCGTGATGTAGTGCGTAGGTTCGGTTTCATTACCTCTTTCAGCAACGGCAATAATTTTGGGGATAATTTCTCCTCCTTTTTCTACAAAAACTTTATCTCCTATGCGAATATCTAGTTTTTCAATTTGGTCAGCATTGTGCAAGGAAGCCCGTTTCACAATCGTTCCGGCCAATTGTACCGGTTCTAAGTTCGCAACAGGAGTAATCGCACCCGTTCTTCCCACTTGATAGGAAATCGAATTCAATCGGGTGGAAACTTGCTCTGATTTGAATTTATACGCCATTGCCCAACGTGGCGATTTGGCCGTATAACCCAGTTCGTCTTGGTGTTGCAAACTATTGACTTTAATTACGACCCCATCCGTTTCATAGGGTAAATCGTGGCGGTGTACATCCCAATAGGCAATGTATTCCAAGACTTCTTGCATATTTTTGGCCAATTTTGACTGAGTAGGTACTTTAAAACCCCAATCGCGTGCGGCTTGTAAGCCTTCAAATTGGGTTTGAAAAGGTAAATTATTCCCCACAATAAAATACAGTAAACATTCTAACGGACGTTTGGCTACTTCGGCACTGTCTTGTAATTTCAAACTACCGGAAGCTGTATTCCTGGGATTGGAATAAGGCGTTTCGCCAATTTCAATCAATTCCTGATTCATTTTTTCAAATCCGGCAAAAGGTAAAATAATTTCTCCACGAATGTCAAATTTTGGCGGATAATTACCCTTTAGTTGTAACGGAATCGAACGAATGGTTTTGATATTATTGGTCACTTCATCACCTTGAAATCCATCGCCGCGAGTGACGGCTTTGGTTAACTTTCCATCCTCATAAGTGATACTAATGGAAGCACCATCGTATTTTAATTCACAGGTATAGTCCAAATCCACATTCCCTAATATCTTTTGGATACGAACTTCCCAATCCATCAAATCCTCCGTAGAATAGGAATTATCCAACGAATACATCCGATGTTCGTGCACCACCGTATTGAAATTTTTGGTGATGCTCCCGCCTACTCGTTGCGTAGGTGAATTTTCATCAAAAAACTCAGGATGTTGGGCTTCCAACTCTTGTAATTCTTTCAATAATTGATCAAATTCAAAATCGGAAATCGTAGGTTTATCCAACACATAATAATTGTGATTGTGTTGGTTGAGTTCATCGCGAAGAGTTTGAATTTTGGATTGGATATTCATTTTTTTGAGGTGCTAAGGTTCTGAGGTGCTAAGGTACTGAGGTTATTTTGCGTTTACAATGTTATCAATTTGTTGGTACAATTGGCCATCACTTAAAATCGCACCTTGTTGTATGATGTCAAAAATGGCAGCATTGCGTTCGCCTTGGTATTCTTTTCTTCCTACATGAATATCGATGGCGTCGGTAAATAAATTATTCACCATCCATTCCAATCCTTTAGAAGTCATAAAATCTACTTCAGGTTCCAAGGTTTTTAATACAATCGATTTTACTTCGGTTTCCAAGCAATGAAAAAGGAAAATATGATTTTTTGAAAAATGTTCAACATAGTTGGTTTGTGCCAAAACGCCTTCCCAAATCAAATCCGAAAACACATCGAGTTCTTGCTCAGCAATCTCGGGTTTGTTGGTTTTTATTTCATCCCATTCTTTTTTATCAATGGATTGAGTGGCTAAAAAATTAGCGAATTCTTGGTGTAGGGCTTCGAATTGTTCTTTGGTTAAACGGGTGTATTTCATTATAAAGGTTCTAAGGTACTGAGGCACTAAGGCACTAAGGTTTTATTTTGTTATATTTTATTTTGTTTTTAATTCTTCATTAAATGATGAGATCCCTCCTGCGTCGGGATAACAAGATTGATAGAGCTTCTATTCAAAATTGGTTTTTATTAATCAATTTTCTTTTACCCATTACCTTTAACCAATCACCATTTTTATCCAATCACATCCAATTTCGCAAACCGTAACAACAACTTCTTAATTCCACCCACTTCAAACTTGATTTCGGCTTTTTTGTCAGCTCCAACGCCTTCTAAGTTCAGGACTTCTCCTTTTCCAAAACGTTCATGCATCACAATATTTCCGGGAATTAATTTGGAATCAAATAAGTTATTACCACTCGGTGCATTTCCGGAAACCGGTTTTAATTTTCGAATGGTGGACGTTGGTTCTTCACCAAAACGTTTAGGTGGCGTTCCATTGGTGGGTTTGGACAATCGCAATTTTGATTTATCGATATCTCCAAAAATGTCGGTGTCAATCATCGGTTTGTAACGATAACCTGTTTCAACCGGACTCACGTATTCCAAATAGCGGTCGTCAATTTCTTCAATAAAACGTGAAGGTTCACTATCCATTAATTTTCCCCAACGGTAACGGGATTGTGCGTAGGTTAAATACGCTTGATGTTCCGCACGGGTTAAGGCTACGTAAAACAAACGGCGTTCTTCTTCCAATTCGCTACGGGTATTCAAACTCATCGCACTTGGGAACAAATCTTCTTCCATTCCTACAATAAATACGGTGGGAAATTCCAATCCTTTAGCCAAGTGAATGGTCATCAACGCCACACGATCGTCGTCGCCGGTGTCCTTGTCTAAATCGGTTGCTAAAGCTACATCTTCTAAAAACTCTGATAAGGCTCCACGTGCACCGTCTATTTCTTTTTGCCCTTCGATAAAGTCTTTGATACCGTTGAGCAATTCTTCAATATTTTCAATGCGTTGAATGCCTTCGGGGGTACCGTCTTTTTTCAATTCCTGAATCAATCCGGTTTTTTTGGTCACGTGTTCCGCTAAATAAAAAGCATCTTGGTTTTCGTTGATGACTTGAAAACTTTTGATCATCATGACAAAATCTTCCAATTTTTGTTTGGTACCGGAATTGAGTTTGAGGTCAATCTTATCGATATTTTCCATCACTTCAAAAATGGAACGTTTGTAATGATTGGCTGCGACGGTCAATTTTTCTATGGTCGAATCGCCAATTCCACGAGCGGGATAATTGATGACCCGAATCAACGCTTCCTCGTCTTTTGGATTGATGATTAAACGCAGATAACTCAACACATCTTTGATTTCTTTGCGTTGGTAAAACGATAATCCGCCATAAATTCGATAGGGAATGTCTCGTTTTCGCAACGCATCTTCCATGGCACGGGATTGGGCATTGGTTCGATACAAAATAGCGAATTCGCCGTTTTTCATTTGGTTTCGCATTTTCTCTTCAAAGATGGTGGAAGCCACAAAACGTCCTTCTTCCCCATCGGTAATGCTGCGATTGACTTTTATTTTGGGTCCGTCTTGGTTGTGTGTCCAAACGACTTTATCGAGTTTGGTTTTATTTTTATCGATAATGGAATTCGCCGCTTCTACAATGTTTTTCGTAGAACGGTAATTTTGTTCCAAACGAAAGGTTTGCACATCGGCATAATCCTTCTGGAAATTCAGAATATTGTTGATGTTCGCCCCTCGAAACGCATAAATACTTTGAGCATCATCGCCTACCACACAAATATTCTGAAAACGATCGGACAACGCCCGCACAATCAAATACTGCGAATGGTTCGTATCTTGGTACTCATCCACCAAAATATAGCGAAAACGGTCTTGGTACTTGGCCAACACTTCCGGGAAACGGCTTAACAACTCATTGGTTTTGAGCAATAAATCATCAAAATCCATCGCTCCCGATTTGAAACAACGTTCTACATAATTATGATAAATTTCACCCAAACGCGGTTTTTTACTCATGGCATCGGCCTCTTGTAATTCAGGATTGTTGAAGTACGCTTTTACGGTGATTAACGAGTTTTTATAGGAGGAAATTCTACCTAATACTTGTTTAGGTTTGTAAATATCTTTGTCGAGTTGCATTTCTTTGATGATAGCACCAATTAAACGCACACTGTCTTGGGTATCATAAATGGTAAAATTACTCGGGTAGCCCAATTTGTCCGCTTCAATGCGTAGGATTTTGGCAAAAACAGAGTGGAAAGTACCCATCCATAGGTTTTTGGCTTCATTATTTCCAACAATGTCCGCAATACGTTTTTTCATTTCACGAGCGGCTTTGTTGGTAAACGTCAACGCTAAAATGTTAAACGCATCAACACCTAAACTCATCAAATAGGCAATACGCATGGTCAGCACCCGTGTTTTTCCGGAGCCGGCACCGGCAATGACAATCATCGGGCCGTCTTTTTGGAGCACAGGAGCACGTTGGGCATCGTTAAGTTGATTGATATATTCTTGTATCATAGTCGTTTTTATCAAAGTTCAAAAATAAGTTTAATTCTGATTTATTACAAATAAAATTGTTAAGATTTATCAACTAAAATTCTATTTTTGCAGAAGACGTTTTATGATGACAAAAATTTGATTTAACCATATAAGTCATATAAGTTTTACAATTTTTAATTCATTAATAGTTTTAAAGTTAAAATAAGTAAACATTAGCTCCAAATAAAAAACTAAACATGGAAACCAACAAAATAATTGAACTTTTAGCGTACACTTTACCAGCCTTAATTACAGGAGGCGTGGCATTTTATTTCTTTCAAACGCATACCAAAAACGAGGAAAACAGACGTCGCTATTTGTTGATGAAAGAGACCAGAAAAGAAGCTTTACCCCTGCGATTGCAAGCATACGAACGCATGGTTTTATTTTTGGAACGTGTGAATCCTTCCAAATTATTGATTCGTGTGTCTCCGTTTTCTGATGATAAAAACGATTATGAAAATTTCTTAATCAATCAAATCGAGCAAGAATTTGAGCACAATTTAACGCAACAAATTTACTTGACGGAAGACTGTTGGACCGTGATTACAACCGCCAAAAACACGATTATCCAAAACATTCGTAAAACAGCGATGAGCGATAAAATTGATTCGTCACA
>JANJWE010000301.1 GCA_024709705.1 Flavobacterium sp.
GTTTGGCAAAAAACGAAATCATTTTGTAACTCCCGTTTTTTAAATCTTTAAAATCGGGAGTTACAATATCTGCTTTGAGTTTTTTCCTGTCGATGCTTTTAAAATACTCGTTTGAGGCAAGGTTTATCAAAACTCCACTACCCGATTCAGCAATGGCTTCATTTATTTTTTTAGTAATCAGCGGATTCCAGAATTCATATAAATCCTTCGATTTGTAATATTTCAGTTTGGTTCCCATTTCCAAACGATACGGCTGTATCAAATCCAATGGTTTCAACAAACCATACAATCCGGAAAGAATGCGGAGTTTGTCTTGCAAAACGTCTAATTTTTCGGTTGGTAAGGTTTTAATATCCAAACCAATATACACATCTCCGTTAAAGGCATAAACCGCTTGACGAGAATTTTCAGGAGTAAAATTATCCAAATCACGCTCTTGGTTGCGTTGCCAATTCAAATCGGCCAACTTATCGGATATATCCATCAATTCCATCAACTGTTTGGGCTTTTGCTTTTTCAACAATTTATTGATTTGCTGAGCTTCTTTCAAAAAACAAAATTGTGTGGCTTTTTCCACCAGAATGGGTGACTCGTAATCCAATGATTTGGCAGGCGATATAACGATTTTCATATAGGTTTCATTTGTTTTCTCTCAAAGACGCAGAGACATAAAGTTTAGAATGCATTCTTTGGGATGTTGCGTCTTTGAGAAAATTATTTTTATATTTTAGAGTATCTGAAATGAATTCAAAAATACAAATTGATTTCTGAAAACTATATACGTAAAAATGGAAAGTATTGATTGCTCTATCAGAGAAAATGATACTTAATCGTTATGAAATTTGTAGATTAAATCTAAAACCAAATCAAATTGTTCTTTTTTGGTCAAAGTTGAATTATCAATTTCAATTGCATCTTGGGCTTTAACCAAAGGCGAATCCTCTCGATGGGTATCAATATAATCACGTTCTTCAACATTTTGTAAAACTTCTTCATACGATACTTTTTGACCTTTTTCAATCAATTCATCGAATCGTCTCTTAGCACGCGTGTGAGCACTGGCAGTCATAAATAATTTGAGTTCGGCATCCGGAAAAACAACAGTTCCAATATCTCGACCATCCATCACGATACCTTTATTTTTCCCCATTTCTTGTTGTTGCTCAACCAATTTGGTTCGAACTTCAGAAATCTCGGCAACTTTACTAACCAATCTGGAAACTTCAATAGATCTGATTTCGTTTTCCACGTTCACATCATTCAAATACATTTCGGCAAAACCTAAATCAGCATTAAACTGAAAGTGAAGTTTTATTTTAGGCAAACTATTAACTAATGCCTTTGCGTCCAAGAAATCTTCTCCAACCCAATGGTTTTGCATTGCAAAATAGGTCACGGCACGATACATGGCTCCGGTATCTACATAGACATAACCTAAATGTTTGGCTAGTTGTTTAGCTAAAGTACTTTTTCCGGTGGATGAAAATCCGTCTATGGCAATGGTAATGTTGTTCATGTTTTAAGGTACTGAGGAACTAAGTCACTAGGTTACTAAGGTTCATCATCATTTTTTTTATTTCTATCCTCTATTTTAATTCTCTATTTTTGAAAATTCCAAAATCAATTTTACTGCAAATTAATCATCAATCCAAAAAGACTGGTGTTTGCGGCTAAAGTATATCTGGAATAGGAATAATCAAAACGAATTTTATTGATTCTCAAACTAAAACCGGCAGAGATTCCGGAAAAATGACGTTGATCTACAATACGTAATTCTTCACTTCTCCGAAAATTATACCCTACCCTAATATTAAAACCTTTACCCGGGAAGAGTTCGGCTCCCAAAATTAAATGACGTAAAGCATTATTAAAAAAGGAAACTTTCTCCTCTTGAGTGCCCCCATCTAAATTGCCTTGAGCTCGTGCCGGATTTGAAAACGCAATATTCCATTGTTGTAAATTTTCCAAAGTAACATGCCATCTTACAGGAACATTTTCTACTTCTTGTGAAATTCCCAACAAAATTTCTAAAGGCAATTTTTCTTGCTCGCCGGCATAAGTTGTAAATTGAGTACCCAAATTGCGAACAACCAATGCATAGTGAATATCGTTGTCGGTATCTATATAAAGAGCACCAATATCTAAAGCCCCTCCAAAAGAATTGTAACTTTCCAAAGTTGATGAAATCAATTTAGCATTTGCACCAATGTAAAAATCAGAAAATGGAATATTGTAACTGTATCCAAAAGACAAGGCAATTTCACTTCCTGTAAAATCTGATGTGAGTCCGCCTAATTCATCTCTACCTTCAAAAGTTCCATAATTAACATAGTTTACACCCGCATGAAAGGTTTGGACATGTCTGTCATAGGTATAAGCATAATTTGCGGTACCGTAAGTAACTTCGCCAAAATAATTGCCATAATTAACCGATAAGTGGTTATCCATTTCGGTATTAATACTAGCCGGATTAAATTGAGCGGCATTTACATCGTAATCAAAATGCGTAATGACTTTGCCCCCTAGAGCTGCTTGTCTTGGCGAAGTGACCAGATTGAGGAATTGATAAACCGATTGACCGCCTATCTGACTGTATACAGATATACAACAGCATAAAAAAAACAGAGACAATAAAGGTCTAAACATTAGGCAGAGTTAACAATTAGCTTATTCCATAACGGAAATGCGAAGATATTATTTTTATTGCTTACTAGGTATTTATCAAAAAAAAAAGGGTAAAGTTTATTTACCCTTTTTTGTTATGTGTCCTTTAAATTAATTTTTTTGCATTCTTAACCTTTTGGTTGGTGATTGCAATGGCAATTACTTCGCTCATATCTTTAACGTAATGAAAAGTAAGACCTTCTATATACTCGGCTTTGATTTCATCGATATCAAATTTATTCTCATGGCATAGAATGATTTCTTTGATATTGGCTCTTTTTGCAGCTAAAATCTTTTCTTTAATACCGCCCACAGGTAAAACTTTACCTCTAAGAGTTATCTCACCAGTCATAGCTAAATTCTTTTTTACTCTTTTCTGAGTTAAAACCGAAACTAATGAGGTTAACATAGCAATTCCGGCACTTGGTCCATCTTTAGGCGTGGCACCTTCGGGAACGTGAATATGAATGTTGTAGTTCTGAAGAACTTCAGGACTAATTCCAAACATTTCGGCATTAGACTTGATATATTCCATTGCTATAGTAGCCGATTCTTTCATTACAGTTCCCAAATTTCCGGTTAAGGTTAATCCTCCTTTCCCTTTGGAAATAAGTGACTCTATAAATAAAATATCTCCACCCACACTTGTCCATGCCAATCCGGTTACTACTCCGGCTACTTCATTGCCTTCCGATTTATCTCTTTCCAATCTGGGTGCTCCCAAAGTTTTGATGATATCTTCATCGGTTACTTTGGTATTGTATTCTTCCTCCATGGCAACCGACTTAGCAGCAAATCGAATAATTTGAGCTAATTTTTGTTCCAGGGAACGAACACCGGATTCACGAGTATACCCTTCAACAATTTTTTCCAATTGACGTTTCCCAATACTCAAATCTTTAGAAGTAAGTCCGTGTTCCTTCAATTGTTTGGGGAATAAATGTTGTCTGGCAATTTCAACTTTTTCTTCTAAAGTATATCCTGTCATTTTAATTACCTCCATCCGATCTTTTAAAGCCGGCTGAATGGTAGACATAGTATTAGAAGTGGCAATGAACATCACTTTAGATAAGTCATAACCCATTTCCAGGAAATTATCATAGAACTCTTTATTTTGTTCCGGATCTAAAACCTCCAATAATGCCGATGAAGGATCTCCGGTATGACTAACAGATAATTTATCAATTTCATCCAATACAAACACAGGATTGGAAGTACCGGCTTTCTTTATGTTTTGCAAAATTCTTCCGGGCATAGCTCCAATATAGGTCTTACGATGTCCTCGAATTTCGGCTTCATCACGTAAACCGCCTAACGACATTCTCACATATTCTCTACCGAGAGCCTTGGCAATAGATTTTCCAATAGATGTTTTTCCAACTCCCGGAGGACCGGTCAAACAAATGATTGGGGATTTCATATCATTTCTTAATTTAAGAACGGCCAGATGCTCAATGATGCGTTTTTTTACATCTTCTAATCCAAAATGGTCTTTATCCAGAATTTTTTGTGCTCTTTTTAAATCAAAATTATCTTTGGAATAAGCCTCCCAAGGTAATTCTAAAAACAGTTCTAAATAATTGCGAAGAATTCCAAAATCGGGTGATTGTGGATTGGTTCTTTGCAATTTGGATAACTCTTTCTCAAAATGCTTTTCGGTTTTTGAATCCCATTTTTTGGTTTTCGCTTTCGTACGCATTTCCTCTATTTCCTGATCGTATGAAACCCCACCCAATTCTTCTTGAATCGTTTTCATTTGTTGATGCAGAAAATATTCTCTTTGTTGCTGATCGAGATCTACCCTAACTTTTGACTTAATATCATTTCGCAATTCCAATTTTTGCAATTCTGTATTCATATAACGCAAAGTAGTAAGAGCTCGCTCTTTCAACACGTTCATCATTAATAAATCCTGCTTTTCCTTTACAGAAAGATTCATATTGGAAGAAACAAAATTGATTAAAAACGATTGACTTTCAATATTTTTAATAGCAAAAGTAGCCTCGGTTGGAATATTCGGACTTTCTTTAATAATCTTAATTGCCATCTCCTTAATAGATTCTATGATGGCTCCAAATTCCGTATCAGTAGTTCCGGGTCTTTTTTCGGGAACTTCTTTGATTAAGGCATTGATATAGGGTTCTTCCGAGATTACTTTTGTTATCTCAAATCGTTTTTTCCCTTGAAGAATAACAGTTACATTCCCATCAGGCATTTTCAGTACTCGCAATATTTGAGCTACAGTACCTATGGAATGAATATCGTTGCGTTTTGGATCTTCAACATCCTCATCTTTTTGAGCTACTACTCCAATGGTTCTACCGGCAGCATTAGCATCATTGATCAATTTTATAGATTTGTCACGTCCGGCTGTAATCGGAATAACCACTCCAGGAAACAAAACGGTATTTCGTAAAGGTAATATAGCTATAGAGTTGGGTAACTCTTCATTGGTCATTTCTTCTTCATCCTCCGGCGTCATTAAGGGTATTAAATCTGCATCGGTATCAAAATCATGAAGTGACAATTTGTCTAGTGTAAAAATATTTTGATTTGACATATAAAAAATAAGGTCAATTTGTCATTAAATTAATAAAAGGGATATCAAATATAAAGCATCCAACGATTTCTATCTAGTAAAATGAATAATAAACGATGAAATGCAACATACGGGCTATGTTGGACAAAAGCTATGCCAAAATAACTTACAAGAAAAGAAAAGAATTTTAATTCAAATTGTAAGATTGCAACTCGTATACCAAATTTGAACCTTGGAGTATCATTTGGTATTTAACCAACCCTATATCTTTGGCAAACCAATAGTAATTGGTATTTACAACTCCTTGAGTGGATTGTACCAATTCTACTTTAATAATATTGGTATAGGTAGTAGTTCCAATAGTAAGTGAAGCATTCTTTTCTAAAATTTTGCCCACAATACTTACTGGAGTATTTATAGGTGGTGTTCCGGTAATCGTTGTGGTTTGCGTTAATTCTTGTGTCCAAGTCTGGTTTACTTCAAGAAAATCTTTTAATACCAAAATTTCAAGAGGTGAAACTGTTATTGTTGGATTTCCTCCGGTACCTGGAATAGTAACTTGGTTTCTAACGTAATAATTCCCATTCGCTTTTCGGGAATGAACCGTTCCGGTAAAGTTACTTCCTCCCAGTGAAACACCTACAAAATTTTCATAAGCATAATAGGTTCTACTGTTGATTTGTTCGGTATTGGTTATTAGCATGGGAGCTTGTGGAACCCCATTTTGAGAAAAAATCCACGAATTATTTTGAGCCATTGGCCAATAATCACCTGTAGAAACTCCCCCACCCGAACCGTCTCCGCCAGAGTTACCTCCTCCAGGTTGTAAAGCCGGATCAATAGGTTCTATATCTGATGAACAAGACAACATAATAAAACTACCAACAAACAATAAAAAAACGGACTTGGAGAAACTCATAGGTTAAAGATTTTTTCAAATATAAAAATATATATCACTTCTCCATTAAAAAAAAATTACATTTATTTAAAAAAAGTGTAACATTCGAATATTGAATTAGTCTTTAACAAAAAACAAACCAAACTAGTTGAGTTTTAAAAACGAAAATATTGATCAATTAATTTTCCAATGTAAACTGCAAAATTCCAAAGCACAAATGGAAATTTACAATCGGTACAGTAAAGCCATGTATAATGTAGCTGTACGGATTGTAAAAGACCAACACTTTGCTGAGGATGTAATGCAGGAAGCCTTTTTAAAAGCCTTTCAAAAAATAGATACCTTTAAAGGTGAAGTGGCTTTTGGAGCTTGGTTAAAACGAATAGTAGTGAATTACAGTATTGATTTTTGCAAAAAAAACAGTCAATTTAACTTTGATGACTACGAAACGAAAGTTTATAAAGTAAAAGATTACACCGAAGAGGATGTTTTGGATTATACCCAAATTCGAGTACAAGAAGTTTTGGGTGCGATGCAAAAACTAAAAGAAAGTTATCGGATGATTTTAACACTAGTTTTAATTGAAGGCTATGACCTTGAAGAAGTTTGCGAAATCATAAATATCAGTTATGCCAATTGTAGAACTACTTTGAGTAGAGCCAAAGAAAGTTTGCGAAATCAACTTACAAAAAAATAAATGTTATGAAAAAAAACAAAGATACAATAGAACAACTTTTTCAAAATTTGGAAAACCAATGGGATATTGAATCACCAATTGAAGGTCACTTAGAACGATTTCAGGATAAATTGGCTTTGAAAAAAACAGTTCCCAAAAAAATCAATTGGGTTCCTATATCATGGGCGGCTGTATTTTTATTCATTGCCGGATTTATTGGGTTTTATCAATTAAATTCAGCCCAAGCCGTTTCTGTTGATAACTGGGAACAAGCATCTGTTCAAACCAAAGAGACCCATGATTATTTTGCATCAGTTGTAGAAAAAGAACTTCAGAACTTAAAAAAAAGAAAAACACCCGAATCTGAAGAAATTATTACCGATGCTCTAAAGCAAATGGATGTTTTTGAAAAAGATTACCAAAAAATAATAGTAGAATTACAAAAAAACGGAGATACAAAACAATTGCTCCATGCTTTAATTCTAAATTTTCAAACTCGTATTTCATTCCTTGAAGACGTCATAAAAAAAATTGAAATAATTAACCAACAAAAAAATATTGAAAATGAAAAATCTATATAAAACTTTAGTGCTTCTTTTAATCTTTTCTTCTGGATTTGCCAAAGAACACAATGGAAAATACAACAAACAAAAAAATATTAAAAAAACAGTTTCTGTAAATCCAGATGCCTTACTTGACATTTCAAACAAATACGGAAATGTATTGGTTACTACTTGGGATGAAGATAAAATTGATATTGATGTTTTAATTACTATAAGTGGTGATGATGAAGATTGGGTTGATAAAAGATTGGCATCTATCACAGTTGATTTTGAAGGAAACAAAAATTTGTATTCGGCAAAGACCCTTTTTGATAAAGTAAATAATTCCTCACGAAGAAGTAGTATGGAAATTAATTACACCATCAAAATTCCCAAAAAAGGACATATCAAAATAGACAATCAATATGGAAACATTATCACCCACGATCTTTTGGGTAGTACCACAATAAGTTGCAAATACGGTAAAATATCTCTGGGGAAATTACAAAATAGTTCTAATGATATAAAAATTGATTACTGTTCCAAATCATCAATAGAAAGTGTGAAAAACGCAGTTATTAATGCTAAATATTCAGGATTAACTATAGAAAATTTTAATCAACTTGAACTAAATTCGAGCTACACAGATGTAAATATTGCCAATGGAAATAATCTAAAATACGCCAGTAATTATGGGAAAATTGCTATTGGGAAAGTTTCAAGTATAGAAGGAAGTGGGAATTATTTAACCTTAAAAATTGATCAAGTTGACACCAATCTCAAGATAAATACCAATTATAGTAACTTCTCGCTTAATGCCGTATCGTCAAAAGCAAGTTCAATTTCAATAAATTCGGGATACACCAATATCAAGCTGAATCACAGTCCAGATTTTAGTTACGATTTTGATATTACTACCAAATATGCCAATTTTAAAAGTGAAGCTCCATTAGAATACAATACGCGAATTGAAACCAGTAATTCCAAAACCTATAAAGGGTTTTACAAAAAAAGTGGTAATGGTAAAATAATAATAAACTCAGGCTACGGAAACGTAAATTTCAATCTAATCAATTAAAAAACAACAAATCATGAAAACTTGGATTACTTGCATTGTACTTGCTTTTTGTACAATATCATCTGCACAATGGCGTCAAGAAAAAATTAAAGGAAACGGAAAAATCATTTCCAAAGAAATTAAAACAAACTCTTATGAGACATTGAGTATAGGTGGATCATTTCACGTTACTCTTATTGAAGGAAATGAAGGAAATATTAAACTAACCGGAGAAGAAAACATTTTAGAATATGTGGTTATAGAATGTACCGATTCGGAATTAAAAATTCATACTGAAAAAGGGTTTCAATTGCTAACAAGTAAAGGAAACAAAATTGAAATTCAAATACCGATTCAAGAAATTCAAAAAATAAATTTAGCCGGTTCCGGAAAAATAATAGGCGATTTTATACTCAAAAGCGATGAACTTACAGTATCATTAGCCGGCTCGGGAGTTATAAAACTGGGCTTACAAACAACAAATGTTGAAGTTAAACTAGCCGGTTCTGGATCTATTGAATTAAAAGGTCAAACTCAAAAGTTAGAGGCCGGTTTAGCCGGTTCCGGAACTTTAAAAGCTCAAGATTTAATCTAAGAAACCAGTACAGTTTCTG
>JANJWE010000304.1 GCA_024709705.1 Flavobacterium sp.
CTAATGTAATTTCTTCCGGTTTGATTAATGTTACCTCATAACCCATCTGACTTAAATATACCGGTACTTCATCACCGGCTCCCATGAGATAGGCTATTTTTTCATTCTTAATTTGAATATCTAATTTGTTAAATTTTGCTTTGGAGTCCAATAAAACCTGTTGTTGGTTTATGTGATCATACTGAATAGTGATAAGTTCTTTGGTGTATTTTTTTTGATTTACTATGGCGTAACTTGAAACTTCAATTTCATCAGATTTTACTGGGGGTGTAATTTCAAAATATACGGTTTTTTCATCCCCTTTTTTTGCAATTGAAAATGCAATTTTATCGGGAACAATTTTCCATTCTTTTGAGGCATTTAAATAAACAAATCCATCAAGGTTATCTTGACCTGATTTTATTTTAACACCCACAGATTTGGGAGATTGTGAATTGAAAATTTTCACTTTATCCAAAATAGATGTAGTTACAGCCGGAACAATATCAAAAGGCTTATATACTTCCCCTTTTACTTCATCGTTGTATTTGTAAATTACTTCTCTTTCAACCGGAATAATGATATTATTAAAAGAAAGATTGAATATAACTTTGGTAGTTCTAATAATATCGGGCAAACCAATATTTTCCTGATTGTTTACAGAATACATACCATCGGTTCCCTGTTCTTTGAGCCAATATGGTGCAGTATAATCTTGATTTTCATCAATTTTTAAATCGATATCCCAAAACTGAGGTTTGTTGTTCTCTAATACAATAGATTGAATATTTGGATTAGAATGCGGAAACGTTTCAATTGATTGAATGGTAATTTTAAAAGGACTGCGATTGACGGCTTCTAATTTAACTTTTAGGGTACTTCCTGGTGTGGCAGATTGAACCTGAGCAACGGCTTCTATAAATACACCCGAACAAGCTAAAATTATATTTTTTAGCTCTTCTAATTTAATTTCCCGCCAATGTTTATCTTCTAATTTTAGAACTTTTTGGTAAACTTCAATCAAATTTGGAATACTGGCAGAGGGATTTGAAAAATTGAAATTTTGTTCTATTTTTTGAATTAAATTACCAATTTCTTTACCATTTTTAACTCTATTCCACGATACATCTATTCCGTCAAAAATATCCTTTTGATTGGAACTGGGTTCTCCTTTGATATGCTCTAAATATTCTACCTCTTCACCCCGAGTTCCGGTACTTCCAAAGCCTTGCGATTGATGTCTGCTTCTACTTAAAGCTGCAATTTCTTGATTTGACATTCCGGTTAATGGATTAAAAACTCCTATATCAAGTGCTATGAGTTTACTTTTATCGGATTTATCAAATTTATCTCTTCCGCCATAAAACCACCATGAAGTGTTGAAAAAGAGTCGTTTGGGTTGCCATGTAGTGGTGTATTTTAGCTGTTCTTTGAAATAATTAGGATCATTTAATTTATCAAAAAGTTCGATTGAAAGCAAAGCAGATGAGGTATGATGCCCGTGTGTTGTTCCGGGTGAGCGGTGGTCAAATCTGTTAATAATAACATCCGGCTTAAATTTTCTAATAATGAAAGCCATGTCTTCTAAAACTTGTTCTTTATTCCAAATTTGTAATGTCTCATCCGGAATTTTTGAAAATCCAAAATCATTGGCACGTGTAAAAAATTGAGCCCCACCATCTATTTTACGGGCTTCCAATAATTCTTGAGTTCGAATGACTCCCAAGAGTTCTCTGAGTTCAGTGCCAATTAAATTTTGACCCCCATCGCCTCGTGTTAAGGATAAATAACCTGTACGGGCTTTTACATGATTGGCATAATAAGAAATTAAACGCGTGTTTTCATCGTCAGGGTGAGCCGCTACATAGAGAACAGAACCCAAAAAATTTAACTTTTGAATTTGTTCGTAAATAGTTACTGCAGAGGGTTTTTCCGGCTTTTGAGACCAAAGGTAAGGTGAAAATAATAAAAAAAAACAAAAGAACAGTTGAGCTATTCGGTTCATGCTTTAGAATTTCGTACAAATCAAATATACTAATTTAGAGTAGCCTGACTTTTTATTTAAAAGATATTTAACAAAAATGTTACGATTCCTCAAAGTCGCTTGATAGTCATAATCCACATACCCTTTTTTGGGTATTTTATACTTGTTTTTGGGGCAGGAATTTTTAATATCTCACTTTTTTTTAAGGTTTTTATTGGTAAGTAGCTACCCTAGGTTTGTTGATTTCAAAGTCCAAATAGCCAAAATCACTGGTCTTGAAAGAGTTGGTTTGAAAAATATTTTCGCCTTGTAAAGGAATTTTTGGAAAAAAGGATAAAGAAATTTGGAAAGAATTAAATACCAAATAATCATTGGTAAGTATCATACCAATGCCAATCTTTGAATAGCCTTGACTTTTGGTAAATCCGAAGTCAGAATTTCCTAAAAAGGCAAGTGAATAATTAAAAAACGGACTCATCCTAAATCCGGCCCAATTCCATGGAGAATAGCTTTGTGTTTGGAAGGAAAAAACCATTTTTTTAGTTCCTAAAAATTTAGGCACATTAAAACCTTGTATACCGACATCTTCATTAATGGATAAAAAATCACCTTCAGAATCTATTCTGTTGCTCCCCAAAATAATGTTGCTTTTAAAAAATTGTCTTACCTTCCATTTTCCCAATTCCAATAATGGAGTAAAATAATTAATTTGGGTTACCCATGCACTTTGCTCAGATTTGTTGTTGTTAAAAAAAGTTCCGTATTCGTAATTGGTGCTAAAATAGCCCCATTTAAAATAGTTTCCTAAGGTGGCTCTAACGCCAAAATAAGTTCTAGAAGTATTGTTTTTTACTTGATAACCACCGGTTATTCCGTAATATTTACCTATGGGAATATCCTCGGGGATGCCAAAATTAAATACATATTGTTCTTGCACAAATTTTCGTGATGAAATACCTATACCGGTCAACCAAAACTTTTCACTGCTAAAAAACAGTTTAGGATCGTATTGTATATCAGGTTGTTCTTGATAGTCAATATTTAGATACCGAACGGTTGTTATCAAATTAGTTATCCTATCAACTTCAGATTTTCCTTTATTTATTTGAGTAGAAAATCCACCCCAAAGATCTACTGTTCCGGTCTTGAAGTTTTGCATGGCATAGTTAGATTCGGAATCAGGTAAACTATCTCTTCTAAATTTTGATTCTGCCAAAACTCCACCCGCCCATCGGGCAAATGGAGAGAAAAAAGGTCTCTCAATGGCCACACTTTTGGTATAGTTGTTTAATAAGTCAATGTTGTAATTTACTCCTGCTGTAATGTACGTGTTTTTAATATTTGGAATACGATAGGAAGTGGAGTAGGCATTTTTTTTATCATCAAGGTTTTGCCTAAAGGTATTGTCCCAAGTGTGGCCCATTCCCAGAAAATTACGCTCTGTCAATTCGTAAGTGGCTCTAGAAGGGGTAAAGGTGGCATTGGGAATCAAACTCCATGAGTCCAAAACATTTATGTAAATATCTAGGCTGTCTGAGTTTTCTGCTATTGGCTGGGTACGAAAAGCAACTCTTCTTACAAAACGTTGACTTCGAATTAATCGCTCAGATTCTTTAACTAAAAGACTATCGTATGAGTCGTTTGGATGAATTAGCAGCAAGTTTTTTATAGCAAAATTTTGAGTTTTAATATGAATTTGATTTCCAAATTTGGATAGAAAACGTTTGGGGTTTTTGCTCGTGTCTGTCTCTGAAAATCCAAATGGATCTAAGGTTTTAATATGGATTTTACGAATAATTTTACCTTCAAAATTTTGGTGTTTTTCGGTTTTTGATTTTTTAAGGTTTTGCTTTGGTTTAACTTCTGTTGATTTAAATATGAGCTTATGCAAAAAAGAGGTGAATTTACTTTTTTTGGAGTAGTTTTCAATTTTTTCATAACTCAATTTTACCGAATCAACCTCTTTTTTGGGAACTTGTGCACAAACCCAAAAACTACCCAAGAGAAAATAGCAGACCAAGATTTTTGTTGAAATAAATTTAGGCATTTTCCCTTTTTTGAGCTTGTAATTAATCAAAAAACTCTTTGTTTTCTGAAGCGTATTTAGATACCGAAATTCCTCTTTGTAATAATAAACTATTAGGGTAAGTAATGAGTTCTCCCTCTTTGGTTCTCAAGTAAGTATGAAAGCCTCGAATATCTTCGACTTCGGCTTCTATGGGAAAATCCTTATCGTGAATTTTGATAAAATCACCAATTTTAAACGGAGCCGAAAAGAATAAAATTATACCGGATGTTACATTACTCAAAATAGACCATTGTGCAAACATAGCCACACCAATAACTGCAAAAATAGAAGATACAACAAGTATTATGTTTTGCGGTTTCACCCCCCATATTACAAATAGTACAATAAGAGCAATGATTCCAATTAAAATGTTGAAATACTTGATAACCAAATTAGTGCGATGTTCAATGATTTCACTTACTCTGGCAAATCGTCTAACAATTTTAGCAATGAGTAGCCGTAAAATAATTACAACCAAAATTACAATTCCGGTAGCAATTTCTTGTTTGATGTACAGTTTAAAAAATTCCATAATTTTAAGAAATAAAATTAATCAACTCACTATAAACACGTTGCATGGGCATTCCCACAACATTAGTGTAGGAACCTTCAATTTTTGTTATTCCAATTAAACCTATCCATTCTTGAATGCCGTAGGCTCCGGCTTTGTCGAATGGTTTGTAGTTTTCAATATAAAAACGGATAGTTTCCGGTTTTAAATCATCAAAAGTCACTTTTGTTATTTCGGTAAATGTCTTCGATTTAGAAATGCTCTTTAAAGTAACAGAAGTAATAACTTCATGAGTTTTACCGGATAATGCATAAAGCATTTCAAAAGCTTCATTTGTGTTCTTGGGTTTTCCTAATGCTTTACTTTCATGCCAGACCAAGGTATCACTGGTAATTAGAATTTCGTTTGTTTTTAAATCATTTGAAAAAGCTTCTGCTTTTAATTCTGATAAATATTCGGTTATCGATTGACCGGAAAGTGAATCGGGATACAACTCTTCTATTGGTTTTAATCGAACTTCAAATGGAATGCCCAATTCTCTCATAAACTCTTGTCTTCTGGGAGAACCCGAAGCTAAAATGATATGATAGTTTTTAAATAAATCAGTTTCCATTGTTGTATTTTATATTTAAAGTAATAATCCAAATAGATAAAATTCCAAAAAAGAGTAACCATTTTAAAAGGGTACTAATAGATTTGAATTCATCCTTTGACTTGGCTTTCATTAAATGAATTCCACTTAACAATAGGGGTCCTTCTATAAAAATTAAAACATATAAGGCTGCTCCATACAATTCAAATGCTATTAAACTTGAATAAATATACTTTAAAATGAGACCAAAAAGTACCGTTAGTAATACGATGAGTAGTACTACTGTTCTTTTTACTCCAAAGACCAGTGGTAGTGTTCTCATTCCTTGAGCTTTATCACCTTCGAGGTCTTCTATATCTTTACAAATTTCTCTACAAAAATGTACCCAAAACATGACAATAGAGTAGTCAAAAATAATACCAAATATTACTTGAATAGATGAAAAATTGGATTCATTTAGAATCGGATAAAGGTTAAAAATTCCAACCATCAACAAACTCAATGAGGCTAAAAATGCAACTGTGAGATTACCTACAACAGGCATTTGTTTTAGAGATGTGGCATAAAAATACAAAGCCGCAGCCGAAAAAATAAACAAAGTGGAGAGTCCGCCTTTATCTATAAGATTTGACACCCAAAAACCGAGTCCAACCCCAATACAATTTAAAACTACATAAATAGTATATCCTTGGTTTTCGGTTATACTTTTCTCAATAATAACCCGATTGGGTTTGTTAATGGCGTCTGTTTCTTGATCCATTATATCATTTATAACATAACCGGCGGCAGTGATAAAAAGAATGCTTAAAACTAAAAGCGAATATTGAGCGTTGGATAAGGCTAATGGTATATGTTGTAAATCCAGAAATCCGAATTTAAAAACAAGAAACATTACTATTAATAAAAGTAGATTTTTATAGCGAACTAATTGGAGGTACTTCATAAGGTTTTTAATTAATCGTGTTTGCCATTGTAATACAAATGCCATTTTCCTTGAACCTTCATAACTTGTTCAATAACATCTCTTGCAGCTCCTTTGCCGCCGTTTTTGTGAGATATATAGGTAGAAATTGATTTTATTTCAGGACTGGCATCTTGAGGGCACGTTGGTAATCCCACCTTTTGCATGACATGAAAATCCGGAATATCATCACCCATGTACAAAACTTCTTCTGGGTTAATGGCGTAATCATGGCAAAATTCTCTAAAAGTTTCAACTTTATCCGGGCATCCCAAATAAATGGATGTAATGCCCAAGTTTTTCAAACGAATTTTAACGCCTTCATTGTAACCTCCAGATATAATGCCTACCTGATAGCCACTCTCAATAGCAGCTTTTAAGGCAAAGCCATCACGTATATTCATTATTCTTAACATTTCTCCTGTTGGTGTTACATGTACAGATCCATCGGTTAAAACGCCATCCACATCAAAAATGAATGTGGTTATTTGATTCATAATTTCTTTATAGCTTTTGGACATGATTTTGAATAGATTGGGTCAAAAGTTGGTAAATTTGTTTTTGATTCTCGTTTTGTAAATAGGCTAAATGGGATTCAATAGTTTGGGTGTCATTGCGTTTTGCCGGTCCTGTTTGAGCCATTTCGGGTGACATAAATTCTATTTTTTGAGCAGTTTCTGCAATCAAAGGTTGTAAAACTGTAAAAGGAATTGCGTTGGAATCACACAATTCTTTTCCTAAAACATAAAGGTGATTTACAAAATTACAAACAAAAACGGCTGCTACATGAAGGGCTTTTCGTTTCTCTGAATTGATATTGTAATAGTTTTTGGATAACGATTTTGCGATGTCTTCCAAAATTTCATAATCCTTTTCATTTTCGGTCTCCAAACAAAGAGGTACCGTATTAAAATTGATTTCTTTTTCTTTTGAAAAGGTTTGTAGCGGATACAAAACACCCCGTCTGTTCTTCGAATTGAGGCTTGTTAAAGCTTTACTTCCCGATGTATGTAAAACCAATTTGTTTTTGAAAGGAATTTTTGCTGAAATTTCTTCAATTACATCGTCAGAGACACAAATTAAATAAATATCAGCTTCCGGAATTTCATCTAAATTTGAAGTGTGTTTTGTATAGGTTGGCAAATTTAAGGTTGTCTTTTTTTGTCTGGAAAAATGTCCAATAAGTTGTACCACAGGATTTTCGGTAAAAGCCTTGATAAAATGATGAGCCACATTGCCGGAACCTAGTATAACAATTGATTTCATAAGCCAAAAATAGTAAAAATTGCCGGGAAAAATTTGTTTCTCTTTTCAACAGACAAATTCAAACTCAATCAATCTTTAAAATTTGATTAAAATAATAGTTGAATCTTTCTTTTTGAAGTATTTTTGCATCACTAAAATTTCATCTGATGTTCAAAAAATTACTTTCCATATTATTTTCAACTCGTTTGATGGCTTTATTATTTTTAGGATTTGCAGCGGCTATGGCAGCCGGAACCTTTATTGAAAGCTATTACAATACTGATACTGCTCGAATTTGGATTTACAATGCTTGGTGGTTTGAACTTATAATGTTGTTTTTTATGTTGAATTTTTTTGGAAATATCAAAAGATATCAACTATGGAAAAAGGAAAAGTGGGCTACACTTTTAGTACATTTATCTTTCATTTTTATTTTATTGGGTGCTTTTATTACTCGTTATATTAGTTTTGAAGGCATTATGCCCATTCGAGAGGGTGCAGCAGAAAGTAGATTTTATTCAGATCGCACTTTTCTTACCATTTTGACAGATGGTGAATATGAAGGTGCTACCAAAAGAAAAACGATTGAAAAACCATTGATTTTATCTCAAGCGGCTTCCAATAGTTTTAAAATAAAGGATAAGTTTGGTGATAAAACATTTGTAGTTCGATACAAAGATTTTATCATGAATGCCACAGAAACCATCGAACCCAATCCGCAAGGGGAAACCTACCTTAAACTTGTTGAATCCGGAGAGGGAGTGAGGCATG